>NZ_JHUS01000057.1:0-80690 GCF_000691465.1 Geobacillus sp. CAMR5420 | reverse complement strand
ACAAAGTCTTGACTGACTCCGATTTTTTTATGAGTAGAAATGTTTCATAAGTATATGGCATAATCGTTGTAACATGTGGGTCCCTTGGGGAATCGATGATTTGATTAACGATGATCATGCAATTGTTCGCAATTGTTCGGGACCGTACACGACTTTTGGGCCGGGGAACAAAAAGCAAGGGGGATTTCCTATGGGAAACATCCAGCCAAGGCGGTTGGTGACGGCAAGCGGCCAACCGATTGTTATACGGACGGCATCGCCTGAGGATGCCGAGCGTGTCGTCGCGTTTGTGAAGGCGGTGGCGGCGGAAGCGCCGTATTTGTTGACGACAGAAGCGGAAGTGGTGACGACAAGCGAGCGGCAAAGGCAATGGCTGCAACAAATGGCTGATGATCCCGGAAAGCTGGCGATTGTCGCCGAGCAGGAAGGGGACATCATCGGGTTTTTGGATTTTCATAACGGTAATAAGCAGCGGACGAAGCACCAAGGGTCTTTCGGCATGAGCGTGAAAAACGGCTTTCGAGACCAGGGGATCGGCACGGCGTTGCTTGCAGCGCTCCTTGATTGGGCAAAAGAAAATCCTTTGATTGAAAAAGTTTGCCTCGAAGTCGTCGCTGACAACACGAACGCGATTCGATTGTATCAAAAGTTTGGATTTGTGGAAGAAGGCGTGAAGAAAAAAGCTGCAAAAATCGATGACGGGACGTATTGGGATTTGATTTTGATGGCCCGCTTTGTCAAGTAGGTTCGGCGGATGAGTGCGGGGAGATCGCTCGATGAGCATTTCCTTCCTTTCTATTGCGCCGGTTTGCGCTTCGGTGCGGCGGCCGGAGTGACAAGGAGGGAGAACGTGAGCGACAAGGGAATGAGGTTGTTGCCGCTTGGCGTCAGGCTCATGAAGCCGCAGCGGGAACAATACAAACGGATGGCGGCCTGCGAGAGAAAGGCCGCCATGTTGGTTTTGGTTGAAATGCCCAATCTTTTGTCATTTGGTCCCGATGTGCTGTTATTTCTGCCGTTGCTTCTCCTAGAAGACTTGTGATTTAAGGGGAAATGTTGCTCCCCAACAGCGTTTCTCAAATTGAAAAACCTTGCAACACCATAACTTTATCCCTTTCGACTTCTCGCAAATCGAGCGAATCCGTTGTTTTTCACCGGTCTTCTAGAAGGCCGGTGAATTAGTGAAAAGTCGCGAAAAACGGACTCTTCTCAAATTGAGAAGTCCTGTAAAATCAACGCCTCTCTTTCACCCAAAAGCAACGGATTCGGCGAAATCGGTCGTTTTTCACCAGTTCTCTAGGAGGCGCGGCGCTTTTTTGAGTAAAAGAGGTGTTGGGGGCTGCTCGCAGAAAGGAGCGGCCGCTCCTGGCCGCGCACCGCTACGAACGCTCGCTGAAGGCGATTTGAATGCCGATTAGGGCGAAGATGGCGCCTTTGAGCCAATGGATTCGCTTCGTGATGGCGGTGTTGGCCAAGAGCCAATGGCGCAGTTTTTCCGCGCCGATGCTCACCAAGGTGAAGACGGCGAGCGCTTGAGCGAGAAAGACGGCGCCAAGAAGCAACATCTGTTGCGGCACGCGGCCCGCTGACGGATCAACGAACTGCGGCAGGAGCGCCAAAAAGAAGAGCGACACTTTCGGGTTGAGCACGTTCATGACAATGCCTTTTTTGTACAGCGAGGCGTATGCCATTGGCTTCTGCCGCCCAAAGGCGAGACTGCTGTCTTTTTCGCGGAACGCCTGCCATGCCAAGTACAGCAAATACGCGGCGCCGGCGTACTTGACGATGGCAAACGCCAAGGCGGATTGGTAAATGACAGCCGAGACGCCAAGCGTGGCTGCGCTGATGTGGACAAGCAGGCCGGTGCACAGCCCGAGCGCGGTGGCGATGCCCGCCTGTTTGCCTTGGGACAGGCTTTGGGCGATGACGAACAAAATGTCTGGCCCTGGCGCTAACGTAAGCAAAACGGCGACGCCTAAAAACGCGAAGATCGTTCCGATTCCCATGAGGCATCCCTTCCTTCGGCATGATGACTCTATATGTTCGCCGCGGATCGTATTGATTCCTTTTTGTTTGAAAGGGAAAATGGACAAACGAAAAAGCCGCCCATGCCATTCAAAGCAGAGGCGGCATTTCCTATTCATGGGAAGCTTTTTTCTCCAAAAACGCCCGGCCATAGCGGCCATGGTCATGGAGCATGGCGTGCTCCACCTGGATGGTGGCGTGCTCGATTCCGTATTTTTCCTTCAACATTTCATTCACCGCCAAGATGACGCATAGCGGCTGGATACGTTCGTTGACAAACACATGAGCCGACAGCGAGTAATGGTCGGTTGAGATGGCCCATAAGTGCATGTCGTGCACGTCTTCGACCCCTTCGATCTTTCGAATATCGGCGCGGATTTGTTCGAGGTCGAACCCATCTGGCACGGCTTCCATTAAGATGAGATACGATTCGCGCATAATTTTCGCCCCGCCTGTGAAAATGATGGCGGCGATCACTAAGCTGATGATCGGGTCGAACACCGTCCAGCCGGTGAAGTAAATGAGCAGCGCGGAAACGATGACGCCGATCGAGCTAATCAAGTCGCCGATGAAATGCCAAAGGGCGCTCTGAACGTTCAAATTGTCTTCCTCTTTCGTGCTCCGGCTTAAGACGATGGTCAACGTCAAGTTGACGACGAGGCCGATCGCTGCGATCCCGAGCATGAGGCGAAAGTTGATCGGTTCAGGATGGAGAAAACGCTGAATGCCTTCCCATAAAATCCACAGCGCAATGACGGCCAACGTCAGCCCGTTCAAAAACGATGTGATGATTTCAAACCGCAAAAAGCCGAACGTAAACCGACGGTTCGGCGGGCGCGTCGCCATGTAGAGGGCGACCATGCTTAAGCCAAGCGCCAATACATCGGATGCCATATGGGCCGAATCGGACAAGAGGGCGAGTGAGTTGGAAATCAGTCCGCCAATGATTTCGACGGCGGTGAAAAACATGGTCAACAAAAGCGTCACCCAGAGCGCTTTTTTCGATTCATTTTGCGTTTTGACGTGCGGGAGATGATGAAAATCGTACAGTGTTGGAGCCATAATGCACCTCCGTTATTTATAATAATTATCAACTTATATATATTATAATATAAAAATCCGCCTGTGTGCAAATGAAATTTCGACATCCAGAAACAGCGGTTGTTGGAATTTGTCTAAAAATATAGACGAAGCATTCAAGGAATGAACCCTGCTACTGGCGAATAGGAATCAATGTTGTGTATGGCCATCATTTTGCTTCGGAAAGGATGCGATCCAGCTTGATTGCGGCGAATCCGACGGATTTGGAAGTGTATTTGTTTCATGAAGGCAGCTTGCATAAAAGCTACGAGCTGTTTGGCGCCCACGTGATCGATGAGGGCGGAAGGGCCGCCACCCGCTTTTGCGTCTGGGCGCCGCATGCGCGCGACGTGCGCCTGGTCGGCAGCTTTAACGGCTGGGACGGGGCGAAGTTCCGCCTCACCAAAGTGAACGATGAAGGAGTATGGACGATCGTTGTCCCGGAAAACTTGGAAGGGCATTTGTATAAGTATGAGATCGTCACGCCGGATGGGCGGGTGCTGCTGAAAGCGGACCCGTACGCGTTTTGCTCCGAATTGCGCCCCCACACCGCCTCGATTGTCTACGATCTGAAAGGATACCAGTGGAACGATCAGTCTTGGCAGCGGAAGAAGCGGCGAAAGCGGATTTACGAGCAGCCGATGGTCATTTATGAGCTCCATTTCGGTTCGTGGAAGAAAAAGGAAGGTCGTTTTTTGACGTACCGTGAGATGGCCGACGAACTTATCCCGTACGTGCTAGAGCGTGGATTTACGCACATTGAGCTGCTTCCGCTTGTCGAGCATCCGCTCGATCGTTCGTGGGGATATCAAGGGACCGGCTATTATTCGGTGACAAGCCGCTATGGCACGCCGCACGATTTCATGTATTTCGTCGACCGCTGCCATCAAGCGGGGCTTGGCGTCATCATCGACTGGGTGCCGGGGCATTTTTGCAAGGACGCCCACGGGCTGTACATGTTTGACGGCGCACCGACGTATGAATACGCGAATGAAAAAGACCGAGAAAATTACGTCTGGGGGACGGCGAATTTTGACTTGGGCAAGCCGGAAGTGCGCAGCTTTCTGATCTCCAATGCGTTGTTTTGGCTGGAGTATTACCATGTGGACGGGTTTCGCGTCGATGCGGTCGCCAATATGCTTTATTGGCCGAACAACGACCGGCTCTATGAAAATCCGTATGCGGTCGAGTTTTTGCGCCAGTTGAATGAGGCGGTGTTTGCCTATGACCCGAACGTCTTGATGATCGCTGAAGATTCGACCGATTGGCCGCGGGTGACGGCGCCGACGTATGACGGCGGGCTTGGCTTTAACTACAAGTGGAACATGGGCTGGATGAACGACATGCTGAAGTATATGGAAACGCCGCCGCATGAGCGGAAGCATGCACACAATCAAGTCACCTTTTCCCTCCTTTATGCGTATTCAGAAAATTTCATTTTGCCATTTTCCCATGATGAAGTTGTGCATGGCAAAAAATCGCTGCTCAATAAAATGCCTGGGTCGTACGAAGAGAAGTTCGCCCAGCTGCGCCTATTGTATGGCTACATGATGGCCCACCCTGGGAAAAAGCTGCTGTTTATGGGCAGTGAGTTTGCCCAGTTTGATGAATGGAAGTTTGAGGGAGAGCTCGACTGGGTGCTGTTCGATTTTGAATTGCACCGGAAAATGGACGAATATGTGAAGCAGCTGATCGCCTGCTATAAACGGTATAAGCCGTTTTACGAGCTTGATCATGATCCGAGGGGGTTTGAATGGATTGACGTTCATAATGCCGAGCAAAGTATTTTCTCATTCATCCGCCGGGGGAAAAAAGAAGGTGATGTGCTGGTCATTGTTTGTAATTTCACAAATCAGGCGTATGACGATTACAAAGTCGGCGTGCCGCTTTTGGCGCCGTACCGCGAAGTGCTGAGCAGCGATGCAGCGGAGTTTGGCGGATCAGGGCATGTCAATTCGAAGCGGCTTTCCGCTTTCCATGAGCCGTTTCATGGAAAACCGTACCATGTGCGCATGACGATTCCGCCGTTTGGCATTTCCATTTTGCGGCCAGTGCAAAAACGAGGGGAGAGAAAGCAGAATGAAGAAGAAGTGCATCGCCATGTTATTGGCCGGCGGGCAAGGAAGCCGGCTTCGCTCGCTGACGAAAAACATCGCGAAACCAGCCGTGCCGTTTGGGGGGAAGTACCGGATCATTGATTTTACGTTGAGCAATTGCACGAACTCGGGCATTGACACAGTCGGGGTGTTGACCCAATATCAGCCGCTTCTTTTGCACTCGTACATCGGCATCGGAAGCGCATGGGATTTAGATCGAAGAAACGGGGGCGTCACCGTCCTTCCCCCTTACTCCGCCTCGTCCGGCGTCAAATGGTACGAAGGCACAGCGAACGCCCTTTATCAAAATATGAATTATATTGAACAATACGACCCGGATTACGTTCTCGTGCTGTCTGGCGATCATATTTACAAGATGGATTACCAGCAGATGCTCGACTACCATATCGCCAAACAGGCGGATGCAACGATTTCCGTCATTGAAGTGCCGTGGGAAGAGGCGAGCCGATTCGGCATTATGAACACGAATGAAAACATGGAGATTGTCGAATTTGCCGAAAAGCCGGCCAATCCGAAAAGCAATTTGGCATCGATGGGCATTTACATTTTCAATTGGCCGTTATTGAGGGAGTATTTGCAAATCGACAACGCCGACCCGCATTCGTCGCACGACTTCGGCAAAGATGTGATTCCGCGGCTGCTTCGGGAGAACAAGCGGCTCGTGGCCTATCCGTTCAAAGGCTATTGGAAAGATGTCGGCACCGTCAAAAGCTTGTGGGAAGCCAACATGGATTTGCTCGATGAACACAATGAACTTGACTTGTTTGACCGCTCGTGGCGCATTTATTCGGTCAACCCGAACCAGCCGCCGCAATACATCGCTCCCGAGGCGGAAGTGAGCGATTCTCTCATCAATGAGGGATGCGTCGTGGAAGGAACGGTGGAGCGCTCAGTGCTGTTTCAAGGCGCCCGCATCGGCAAGGGAGCGGTTGTGAAAGAATCCGTCATTATGCCAGGGGCAACAGTTGGTGAAGGAGCGTATGTCGAGCGAGCGATCGTCACTCCGGAGATCGTCATCCCGCCGCATTCGACTGTGAGCCCGGGCGATGCTGATGATGACGTCGTGCTCGTAACGACCGAGTGGATCAAGCAACGGAATAAGGACACCGCAAGGAAGGATGGAGCACAATGAACAACAACATGATGTTGGGCGTCATCGACGCGACCACGTATATGGAGGCAATGGCGCCGCTTGTCGAGCAACGCTCAATCGCAGCGGTGCCGTTTGCCGGGCGGTATCGGCTCATTGATTTCGTGCTTTCAAGCATGGTCAACTCCGGCATTGAAAGCGTCGCGATTTTTCCGAAATACCAATATCGGTCGCTGATGGACCATTTAGGATCAGGGAAGAATTGGGATTTAAACCGAAAGCGGGACGGATTGTTTTTCTTCCCATCGCCGGACTTGTTGTTTTCCGGTGAGCGCCGGGTCGGGGCGTTTGCCCATTTTGAGCAGCATATCGACTATTTTTTGCGGAGTCGGCAAAAGTATGCGGTCATCGTCAATAGCTACACGGTGTGCAACATCGACTTTGACGCCGTCCTCGAGCGCCATATCGAACGCGGCTGCGATGTGACGCGAATTTGCCATCGCGGCGAGCCGCTGGAGATGTACGTGTTGGAGACGTCTCTTCTGCTTGATTTGATCGCCGGCTACAAAGACCACGGCTATCGGAGCATCGTCGATGTCATTCATGACGACCGCCATTCGCTGTCCATTTGCGACTATGAATACAGCGGGTATGCGGCCGTCATCGATTCGCTCGCCCGCTATTTTCAGGCAAGCATGGAGCTGCTTGACCGAAGCGCTTGGGAGCAGCTTTTTCTTCCATCGCGGCCGATTTATACGAAAGTGAAAGACGAGCCGCCGACGAAATACCGGCGGGAAGGGAATGTGAAGCGCTCGATGATCGCCAACGGCTGCGTCATTGAAGGAACGGTGGAAAACAGCGTCTTGTTTCGTTCCGTGAAAATCGGCAAAGGAGCCGTTGTGAAGAACAGCATCATTATGCAAAAATGCCAAATCGGCGATGGTTGTGTGCTTGATGGCGTCATCGTCGACAAAGACGCGAAAATCGAACCGGGGGTCGTTTTGCAAGGGACGGCGGAGCGGCCGTTTGTCGTTCGCAAAGGAACGGTGCAAGGGGAGGTCGTGAATCGATGAACGTGCTGTTTGCCGTATCAGAATGCGCCCCGTTTGCCAAATCGGGAGGATTGGCCGACGTCGCCGGCGCGCTGCCGAAAGAGCTGCGCCGGCTTGGCGTCGATGTCCGCGTCATGTTGCCCAAGTATGAAACAATCGCTTCAAAGTGGAAAGAACGAATGGACAAAGTGGCGGAGTTCGTCGTGCCAGTCGGGTGGCGCCGCCAGTATTGCGGCGTTGAGGAGCTCGAGCATGACGGGGTCGTCTATTACTTGATCGACAACGAATACTATTTCAAACGGCCGCAGCTGTACGGCCATGATGACGACGGCGAGCGGTTCGCTTATTTTTGCCGGGCGGTGCTGGACGCGCTTCCGGCGATTTCGTTTCAGCCCGACATCATTCATTGCCATGACTGGCACACCGGCATGATTCCGTTTTTCTTGCGCGAGCAATACCGTCATGATCCGTTTTATGCGGATATCTGCACGATCTTTACGATTCACAACTTGCAGTTTCAAGGGCTGTTTCCGCGCGGGATTTTAGAGGATTTGTTGAATTTGGACGGACGGTATTTCACCGTCGACCATCTCGAGTTTTACGGAAGCGTCAGCTTTATGAAAGGGGCGCTTGTCGCCTCCGATTTGATCACGACGGTCAGCCCGACGTACAAAGAAGAGATTCAAACCGCTTATTACGGCGAGCGGCTTGACGGGCTGTTGCGGGCGCGGCGGGATGATTTGCTTGGCATTTTAAACGGCATTGACGACGAGTTTTACAACCCGGAAACCGATCCGTTTTTAGCGGCGACCTATAGCGTACATACGCGGGAAAGAAAAAAACTCAACAAGCGCGCCCTGCAGCGGCGGTTCGGTCTGCCAGAGCGGGATGATGCGCCCGTTGTCGCGATGGTGACGCGAATGACGGCGCAAAAAGGGCTCGATTTAGTCACGTGCGTCTTCCATGATCTGATGCAGGAAGAGATGCAGCTTGTTGTGCTTGGAACGGGGGATTGGCGGTTTGAACAGTTTTTCTCGCAAATGGCGGCGGCCTATCCGGACAAAGTCGGGGTGTACATCGGCTTTCACGAACCGCTCGCCCATCAAATTTATGCGGGCGCGGACTTGTTTTTAATGCCGTCATTGTTTGAACCGTGCGGGCTGAGCCAAATGATCGCGCTTCGGTACGGGACGATTCCGATCGTTCGGGAAACGGGCGGGCTGAACGATACGGTGCAATCGTACAATGAATTCACAGGAGAAGGGAACGGGTTCAGTTTTACGAACTTTAACGCCCACGACATGTTGTACACGATCCGCCGGGCGCTGTCGTTCTACCGCCAGCCATCTGTCTGGGAGCGGCTCATGGAGCGGGCGATGCGCGGCGATTACAGCTGGCGCCGGTCGGCGAGGGAGTATCGAAAAGCGTACGAACAGCTGAACAAAAAGGGGGAAGACGCGCTTGTTCGCGGATAAAGAAACGTTTCAACGGGCGTTTGTGGCGCGGGTCGAGGCGTTGTGCGGCAAACCGTTTGCCGAATCGACGGCGCGCGATCATTATCACGTTCTCGGCCAGATGGTGCGCGAACATATCAGCCGCCATTGGATCGCGACGAACGAGCGCTGCCGGGCGGAGCGGCGGAAGCAGGTGTACTATTTGTCGATCGAGTTTTTGCTCGGCCGTTTGCTCGGAAGCAACTTGTTAAACCTCGGCGTCCGCCCGATGGTCGAAGAGGGGCTTCGCGAGCTCGGCATCCGCCTCGAAGACGTCGAGGAATGCGAAACGGACGCTGGGCTTGGCAACGGCGGGCTGGGGCGGCTCGCCGCCTGTTTTCTTGACTCGCTCGCCACATTGAATTTACCGGGCCACGGCCATGGCATTCGCTATAAACACGGGCTGTTTGATCAAAAAATCGTTGACGGCTATCAAGTCGAGCTGCCGGAGCAATGGCTGCGAAACGGGAACGTTTGGGAAATCCGGAAAGAAGAGCTGGCGGTCGAAGTTCGCTTCTGGGGAAGGGTCGAGGTGTCGGAACAAAACGGCCGCCTTGTGTTCCGCCATGTCGACAGCGAAAACGTGATGGCTGTGCCGTACGATATGCCGGTCATCGGCTTCGGGACGAACACGGTCAACACGCTCCGGCTTTGGAGCGCCGAGCCGGCGAAAACGTTCCCGCTTCATAAAGATGTGATGCAATACAAGCGGGAGACGGAAGCCATTTCGGAGTTTTTGTACCCGGACGATACGCACGATGAAGGCAAACTGCTGCGGTTAAAGCAGCAGTATTTTCTCGCCGCCGCCAGCCTCGGCAGCATCACTCGCGCCCATCGCCGCCAGCACGGGAGCTTGCGCCGCCTCCATGAATATGTCGCCATTCATATCAACGACACGCACCCGGTGCTCGCGATTCCGGAGTTGATGCGCATTTTGCTCGATGAGGAAGGGATGAGCTGGGAAGAGGCTTGGCACATTACGACCCATACGATCGCGTACACGAATCATACGACGCTGGCGGAAGCGTTGGAGAAATGGCCGATTCGTCTGTTTCAGCCGCTGTTGCCGCGCATTTATATGATTGTCGAGGAAATCAACGAACGGTTTTGCCGCGAGCTGTGGGAACGTTATCCCGGCGATTGGGGGCGGATTGAACAAATGGCCATCGTCGCCCACGGGATGGTGAAAATGGCGCACTTGGCCGTCGTTGCGAGCCATAGCGTCAACGGCGTGGCGAAACTGCATACGGAGATTTTGAAACAGCGGGAGATGCGCTTGTTTTACGAATGGGCGCCGCACAAGTTCAACAACAAAACGAACGGGGTGACGCACCGGCGCTGGCTGTTGAAAGCCAACCCTGAGCTGTCGGCGTTGATTACGGAAACGATTGGTCCGCGCTGGATCCGCGAGCCGGAAGCATTGATTGAGCTGAAGTCTTATGCTTCCGATCCGGCGTTTCAGCAGGCGTTAGCTGCGGTCAAACAGCAGCGGAAGATGAAGCTTGCCAAGCACATTTCCGAAAAAACGGGCATTGTTGTCGAC
Organism: Geobacillus sp. CAMR5420; assembly: GCF_000691465.1. Lineage (NCBI taxonomy): Bacteria > Bacillati > Bacillota > Bacilli > Caryophanales > Anoxybacillaceae > Geobacillus > Geobacillus sp. CAMR5420. The sequence continues at coordinate 70,290 of NZ_JHUS01000057.1, read as the reverse complement.
GAATCGTCGATATTTGATGTCCAAGTGAAACGGCTGCACGCTTATAAACGGCAGTTGTTAAACGTTTTGCACATTATGCATTTATACAATCGGCTGAAAGAAGACCCGCGTGTTTCGATCCACCCGCGCACGTTCATTTTCGGAGCGAAAGCGTCGCCAGGCTATTACTACGCCAAGCGGATCATTAAGCTCATCCATTCGGTGGCGGATCAGGTGAACAACGATAAACGGACGAACGAGCAACTGAAGGTCATTTTTTTGGAAAATTACCGCGTATCGCTCGCGGAAGAAATCATTCCGGCCGCCGATGTGAGCGAACAAATCTCAACAGCCAGCAAAGAAGCGTCCGGGACGGGCAACATGAAGTTTATGATGAACGGCGCCGTTACGCTTGGCACGCTGGATGGAGCGAACGTCGAAATCGCGGAAGCCGTCGGGGAGGACAACATGTTTTTGTTCGGGCTGACGGCCGATGAAGTGCTCCGCTACTACGAACACGGAGGCTATCGGGCGCATGAGTATTACCATCATGACAAACGGATCAAGCAAGTTGTCGACCAGCTCATCAACGGCTTTTTCCCTGATGTCGGCGACTACTTTGAGCCGATTTACGACTCGCTGTTGGCGCAAAACGACGAATATTTTGTGCTGCGCGACTTTGCCGCCTACGCCGAGGCGCACGAGCGGGTTGAAGAGGCTTACCGCGATCCGGCGCGCTGGTGGCGGATGAGCGCCGTCAACATCGCGCATTCCGGCCGTTTCGCCAGCGATCGGACCGTAGCGGAATACGCCGCCGAAATTTGGGGTCTTTTGCCGTCGGGGGAACGTTTCTCAACTTAGGAAAGGACGTTGGAAAGGACGTTTTTGGGCTGCTTTTTCATCGTCTTTGGCGAGGAGACCCCCACTTCAACGACCAAAGGGAGTAAGTGGGGGAGGAATCGCTTTTTTGTGTTTTTGTATCACTAAAAAATATATTTAGTGAAAGAGAGGTGAGACAAATGGACATGACGTTAACAGCCAAAATCAAAATTTACCCAACAGCGGAACAAGCAGAAGTATTGAAAGCCACCCTTTCCGCTTATCGACAAGCGTGCAACGCTGTGTCTGTTGTGATTTTTGACACAAAAGTGCTTGCACAAGCCAAGTTACACGACATGACCTATCGTCTACTTCGATCAAACTACGCTTTGCGTTCGCAAATGGCGCAATCTGTGATTAAAACGGTGATCGCTAGATACCGTTCCCTAAAAAGCAATGGTCATGAATGGACATTGGTTCGCTTTAAAAAGCCTGAATATGATCTCGTTTGGAATCGAGATTATTCGCTTGTTCAAGGCGTATTTTCTGTCAATACACTAGAAGGACGAATCAAAGTGCCATTCGAACCAAAAGGCATGGAACAATATTTTGATGGCTCATGGACGTTTGGCACAGCCAAACTCGTCTACAAGCATAACAAATTCTTTTTGCACATCCCCATGACCAAAACAATTCCAACCGTAGATGAACACAACATTCGCCAAGTGGTCGGTGTTGATGTAGGGGTTAACTTTCTTGCAACAGCTTATGATTCGCAAGGGAAAACGATCTTTTTTAACGGACGAAAAATCAAGCATATGCGTGCCAAGTACAAACGAATGCGAAAAACCCTCCAGCAAAAAGGGACGGCTTCTGCGCGTCGGAAGTTGAAAACAATCGGACAACGAGAAAACCGTTGGATGACGGATGTGAACCATGCTGTCACGAAGGCACTCGTTCGTCAATATGGAGAACGTACCCTTTTTGTATTAGAAGATTTAACAGGCATTCGTGAAAAAACAGAACGTGTACGTATCCATGACCGATATGAAACCGTATCGTGGGCTTTCTATCAGTTCCGTCAACTGTTAGAGTATAAGGCACGTTTGCATGGGTCAAAAGTGATTGTGGTTGCTCCGCATTACACCTCTTTGACATGTCCAAAGTGCGGGCATACGGAAAAAGCCAATCGAAACAAGCGTACACACACCTTTTGTTGCCGAACATGCGGATATACCTCAAACGATGACCGCATTGGTGCCATGAACCTTCAACGAAAAGGAATAGAGTACATCGTTGAAGGAACGACACAGGCATGACCTGCGTCGTTGGGCAGTTGTCAACCTGCCCCTGATGCAACCCCAAGTCAAGGAAGGAGGACCAAGTCCGCTCGCACTTCTGGGGAGTTGCAAGCCCCCACTTCAAGCGTTAGCGAAGTGGGGGTAGTTGACTCAATCATCGTCCTTTTAGGGAATTTCGAGGGAGAAGGCATAAAAGCAAAAGGGCGTTCCGTTTGGCCGGAGCGCCCTTTCTCGCTTAGTCGTCGCCGTCGAGCCAGTCGCCGATGCCGCCGAGGATGCTGCCTTCGCCGACCGACCGTCCGCCGGCGCTCGGGGCGGCAGCGAGGACGCGGTCAGCGAGCCGGCTGAACGGAAGCGACTGCACCCACACTGCTCCCGGACCGGTGACGGTGGCCAAAAACAATCCTTCGCCGCCGAAGAAGGCGGTTTTGATGCTGCCGACATATTCAATATCGTAGTTGACGTCTTTCGTCATGGCGACAAGGCAGCCGGTGTCAATGCGAAGCGTTTCCCCGGGCTGCAAGTCGCGGCGGTGGATCGTTCCGCCGGCGTGCAAAAAGGCAAGCCCGTCACCTTCCAACTTTTGCATAATAAACCCTTCGCCGCCGAAAAAGCCAGCGCCGAGTTTGCGCTGAAACTCAATGCCGACGGAGACGCCTTTTGCCGCACACAAAAAGGAGTCTTTTTGGCAGATGAGCTTCACGCCAAGTTTGCTCAAATCGACCGGGATGATTTTTCCCGGATACGGAGCGGCGAAGGCGACGCGGCGCTTGCCGCTTCCTTGGTTGGTAAACACGGTCATGAACAAGCTTTCGCCGGTGAGCAGCCGCTTCCCCGCGCCGACAAGGCGGCCAAGCAGCCCTTTTCCGGACGAGGAGCCGTCGCCAAATACGGTTTCCATGACGATGCCGTCATCCATCATCATCATCCCGCCCGCTTCCGCGACCACGCTTTCGTATGGGTCGAGCTCGATTTCGACAAACTGCATGTCATCGCCGTACAGCCGGTAATCGATCTCATGTGCGTTCATCATTTCGCCTCCATTAGGATCATATAACGTTCTGCTCTGTACTACGGAAAACGGCATTGGCCTGTTTCACAAAAAAGACCATCTTGCCGATGGCCTTTTTCATGGAGTCGTTTCCCCAAAATGCTGCTGGGACGGTCTTTCATCGTACCGGCGGTAGCTGTCTTTCGATGTATACGGGTCTTTTTCATACGCCGGCAAATCGCCGATGTTCGACATGATGCCTTCGTCATCCAATATGTTTTCCAGCAGCTCATGCTCCCGTGTCGGGTACACACGTACGCGTTGGCCATGCAAATCGACGGCCGCGAAATTTTCCAAGTCTTCGACATAGCCGACGTTCTCTTCCGACTCGGCATACACTTCGCTGTAGGAATCGACGTTTTTGCCAAGGTCCGAAGGGGTGTCGGACGTGCCGTAGCGGGCTACTTCCTGCCATGCATCTTCCGCGTCGTAAGCGACCGATTCCGCGCGGTCATCGAAATCGAATTTGCCAAACGGCGGCATCAGCACGCCCTCTTCAAGCGGCCGCTTTTGCGACACCGTTTGATCCGGGCTGTGCTCACGGCAGTAGAGTGCTGTTGGCAACGCTTCGAGCCGTTCGTATGGGATCGGACGACCGCATACGCAGCACGTTCCGTATGTGCCGTCGACGATGGCGCCAAGCGCCTGTTCAATCTCGCGAAGTTCGCGCTCGGCATGCTCCTTTAGGGCGAGATCTTTTTCCCGCTCATACAGCTCTGTCGCCTCATCGGCCGGATGGTTGTCGTAGCTCGCCAGCTCACCGACCGCATCGTGAGCGTGGCTGCGGATCATGCCGAAATGGTCGTTTTGCTTCAGCCGGTCTTCCGTCTCCCGTTTCATGTCGAGCAGTCTTGAGCGGAGGGCGGCAAGCTGTTCGTTCGTCAGCATCAGTCGCAATCCCTTCCTTCGCAGTAGCGTCTATATGATGTAGTATGGGCGAAAATCAAAAAAAAACACGGTCATGTTGACCGTGTTACAGCCAATGGGCAATGAGCAAGCCAGCGGCGAGCAAAAAGCCGAACTGCGTATTCGTTTGCGCCGTCGCCTTCATCGCCGGCATCATCTCGATCGGCTTGATTTTGCCGATAAATCCGCGCGTCGCCGCAACCGCTTTCGGGATGCTCAACAGCGCAAGCAGCGCCCAAGGCGGAACGATGTGAAACAGAACGAGGGCGGCCGTCCAAAGAAAGGCAACGGCGAACATGGCAGCGAGCAGGCGGATGGCCCAGTTGCGGCCGATCAAAATCGCGAGCGTCTTTCGCCCTTTTTCACGATCGCCGTCCAAGTCGCGAATATTGTTCGCCAGCAAAATGGCGCCGACCAAAATCGCGATCGGAATGGCGGTGAGCACGGCACCGCCGCTGATATAGCCTGTTTGGATGAAAAATGAAATCAAAATAATGACAAAGCCCATAAAAAACCCAGCCGCCAGTTCGCCAAACGGCGTATAGGCGATCGGAACCGGCCCTCCGGTGTAAAAATAACCGGCCGCCATGCAAATCGTTCCGACAACGGCGAGCCACCAGCTGCTTTCGGCGCAAATGTAGACGCCGATGAGCATAGCCAACCCAAGACAGCCAACCGCCAACGCCAGCACCGTTTTCGGCTTGAGGCCGTCGCGGACGATGGCGCCGCCGATGCCGACCGATTCCGCGGAATCGAGGCCGCGTTGATAATCGTAGTATTCGTTGAACATGTTCGTCGCGGCTTGAATCAACAAAGAGGCGATCATCATCGCGGCAAACAGCAGCCAATTGACAGACGTTTCGCCCATCGCCAGCACCGTGCCGACGCATACGGGCACAAACGCCGCCGTCAACGTATGCGGGCGCGTCAGCCGCCAAAAGACGCGCCAGTCGCGGCGCGCCGGCGGGCGATGGTCCATATGTGTGAATGATTGCATATTCATTCCCCTTAGATTCTGTGAAAATGTCATTCGTTTATGTCCAAAATAAGTGTAGGCAAACGTTGAAAGCATGTCAACCCTTCCCGATAGATAAATGATTTCCTATTATATATAATGGGAAGTGGGGATGGAGGGGGAATTTTACGACAGAAAGCGTGAGGAACGTGGCGATTGGATTTCGACATCACCTGCAGCAACAATTGCATAGATTGGCGGTGAATGCAGCGCGGCCGTTTGTCAGCTGGGCGGAACCGTGGGAGGGCGTTGATCCGGTTTCTTTTTTTATGCAAGGGCCGTCATGCGGCTTCCGCGAACGGTTTTTTTGGGCGGATCGAACCGGAGGCACGATATTGGTCGGCCTCGGCTCCGTTTATGCGATCGAAACGGAGAAGGCCGACAGCCGGTTTGATGACGTGGAAGCGGGCCGGCGCCGATGGGAGAAGGAGATGGAGCCATACGGCGCGGCCGATGCGCCGCCGTTATTGTTTGGCGGATTTTCGTTTGACCCGTATCGGCCGGGCACCGACATGTGGCGCGGCTTTCCGGCCGGGAAGCTCGTGGCGCCGGCCGCGCTTCTTGCCGTAAGAAACGGCAAAACGACGTTGACCGTCACCATGCCGACCCATCAACAGGGAAGGGATTGGGAGCGGGTCGGGCGCTTGCTTGAGCGGATCAGCGACCCCATGGCCGCTCCAAAGCGGCTTCCGCGCCTTGTGTCAGACGAAGAAGAAGAGAAAGAACGATGGTTGGCGGCTGTTCGCGAAGCGATCGCCTCGATTCGGGCGGGGGCGTTGGACAAGGTGGTGCTCGCCCGCGCTCGGCGCCTGGCGTTTGCCAAAACGGTGGATGCCGCGGCCGTACTCCAGCGGCTTCGCGAGCAGCAGCCGTTTGCTTACATTTTTGCGTTTGAACAGGACGGCCGCTGTTTTATCGGGGCTTCCCCTGAGCAGCTTGTCCAAAAAGAAGGGAAAACGTGCCGGTCGGTTTGCCTCGCCGGATCGGTGCGCCGCGGGGCCGCTATGGAGGAAGACGAGCGGCTTGGCGCTTGGCTGCAGGCGGATCGAAAAAACAACGAAGAACATCAGTTTGTTGTGCAAATGATCGGCCGCTTGTTTTCTTCCGTCTGCGAGACGGTCGAGATGCCGCCCGCGCCGCAGCTGCTCAAGCTGCCGCACATCCAGCATTTATGCACTCCGGTTGTCGGCCGTGGCTGCCGCGAGCGCTCGGTGCTCCGCTTAGTGGAAATGATGCATCCGACACCCGCGCTCGGCGGAACGCCGCGCGATCGGGCGCTGGAGGTGATCCGCGCCCTTGAGCCGCTTGACCGCGGATGGTATGCAGCGCCGATCGGCTGGGTGGATGGCGACGGCAATGGAGAATGGGCGGTCGCCATTCGCTCCGCCTTGCTCGCCGGGAAGGAAGCCATGCTGTTTGCCGGTTGCGGCATTGTGGCGGATTCCGATCCTGACAGTGAATATGAAGAGACGAACGTCAAAATGGCCCCGATGTTATCGGCGTTGGGAGTGATGAACGATGGCTGATGCCTTGTCTGTTTATGTAGCGGCATTGGTGGACGGATTGGCGGAGGCCGGGGTGACGGAGGCGGTGATCAGCCCCGGTTCGCGCTCGACGCCGCTTGCGATCGCGATGGCGGCCCACCCTGGCTTGCGACTATATATGAATATCGATGAGCGGTCGGCCGCGTTTTTCGCCCTCGGCTTGGCGAAAGCGAAGCAGCGTCCGGTCGCGCTCGTATGCACGTCCGGAACGGCGGCGGCCAACTATGGGCCCGCGGTTGTCGAGGCATACTATTCGCGCGTGCCGCTCGTGGTGCTGACGGCCGACCGGCCGCATGAACTGCGCGATGTCGGGGCGCCGCAGGCGATTGATCAGCTGCACTTATACGGACGCTACGCCAAGTGGTTTGTGGACTTGGCGCTGCCGGAAGAGGCGGATGATATGCTGCGATACGCGCGGACGATGGCGGCAAGAGCCGTCCAAACGGCCGCCGGTGCACCGTGCGGGCCTGTGCATGTGAACGCGCCGTTTCGCGAGCCGCTTGTCCCGCATATCGATGAGGCGGTTTGGGAGCGGGTGCGGTCTGTTTCGAGAGCGCCGCAAGTGTGGCACGGCCGCCCAGCGCTGCCGCAAGAGAGCGTATCGGCGCTGTATGAGCAGCTGTCGGCGGCGGAACGCGGGGTGATCGTCTGCGGGCCGCTCGATCGCCCTGGGTTTGCCGAGGCGGTCACAGAGTTGGCGCGGGCGCTTGATTTTCCGATTTTGGCCGATCCGCTTTCCCAACTGCGTGCAGGTACGCATGACAAAACGTATATCATCGACAGCTATGACGCCATATTGCGGGAAGAAACCGCCGCTTCCAAGCTTGTTCCAGATGTGGTGCTTCGGTTCGGCGCCATGCCGGTGTCGAAGCCGCTCTTTTTATGGCTGAAGCGCCATCGCGCGATTCGTCAAATTGTTGTCGACGACGGCGGCTGGCGCGATCCGACGTTGTCCGCGGACAGCTTCGTTCAGAGTGATGAATGGATTCTTTGCCGCCAGCTTCTTGAATGGGCGAAACCGAAAGAAAACAAAAGCGCGTGGTCGGCGATATGGCGCGAGATGAACGCGATCGCCCGCGCGGCGCTTGAGCGCCATCTGCCGAAAGAAGAATGGTTTGAAGGGAACGTGTTCACGGAGCTTGCCGATTTGCTTCCAGCCGGGGCGGCGCTGTTTGTCGGCAACAGCATGCCGATTCGCGATGCGGATACGTTTCTCTTTGCGACGGACAAGCCGCTTCGCGTTTTGGCCAACCGCGGCGCCAACGGCATTGACGGAGTCGTCTCGAGCGCCTTGGGCGCAAGCGTTGCCGCGAACCCGCTTGTGCTGGTGATCGGCGACTTGTCGTTTTACCACGATTTAAATGGCTTGTTGGCGGCGAAGATGCATTCGTTGTCAGCTACCATTGTGTTGTTGAACAACAACGGCGGCGGCATTTTCTCGTTTTTGCCGCAGGCGCGCCATAAAGGGGCGTTTGAAACGCTGTTTGGCACGCCGACGGATTTGTCGTTTGCCCACGCCGTCGAGATGTACGGCGGCCGCCATACGGTGCCGCACAATTGGGCGGAGTTCCGCCGCCATGTATCGGAATCGCTGTCGTCAGGCGGGCTTCATGTCATTGAAGTGCGCACGTCGCGCGCGGAAAATGTCCGAATGCATCGATTGTTGTGGAACGAGGTTGCCCGGGAAATCGCGAAATGTCTCGAATGAAGAGGATTGGCATGACCATGATGGTGAATGGGGTTTGTTACCATGCGGAACAATACGGAGAAGGAGAGCCGCTTCTGTTGCTTCACGGGTTTACGGGCAGCGCGGACACGTGGCGGCCGCTCGCCCCGTTTTGGCCGGACTTCCGTGTGATGGCCGTCGACTTGTTGGGCCATGGGCGGACCGAGGCGCCAAAGGACGCCCGACGGTATCGGATCGAACACGCGGCGGCTGACTTGGCGGCGCTCCTTGACGAATGGGGCGTCGAACAAGTGAACGTGCTCGGATACTCGATGGGCGGCCGGCTCGCGTTGGCGTTCGCCGTTTGGCATCCGCACCGCGTTCGCCGCTTAGTGCTGGAAAGCAGTTCGCCCGGCTTGAAGACAGAGGAGGAGCGGCGCATGCGGCGGGGAGCGGATGAGGCGTTGGCGCGAAAGATCGAAACGGAAGGCGTCCGTGCTTTTGTCGATGATTGGGAAAAAATCCCGCTGTTTGCCACTCAGCAGGCGCTTCCGGATTCGGTGCGGGCGGCGATTCGCCGCGAGCGGCTCCGCCATACGGCAACGGGGCTTGCCAACAGTTTGCGCGGGATGGGGACCGGCGTGCAGCCGTCATTTTGGGAGCGGCTTGGGGAACTTGACATGCCCGTGCTCCTTGTTTGCGGGGAGCGCGATGAGAAGTTTTGCCGCATCGCCGCCCAAATGCACGAGCGGCTGCCCAACAGCGAACTTGTCTGCGTTCCGGATGCTGGACATGCAATTCACGTGGAACAGCCCGGCATTTTTGCTAAAATAGTAAGTGAATTCATAACAAAGGGGGAAGTGTAAATGCCGTTTGAATGGGTGAAGCAGTACGACTATGAGGACATTATTTACGAAACGTACAACGGCATCGCCAAAATTACGATCAACCGTCCGGAAGTACATAACGCGTTTCGGCCGAAAACGGTGAACGAGATGATCGATGCGTTCACAAAAGCGCGCGATGATTCGAATATCGGCGTCATCATTTTGACCGGCGCCGGCGGCAAGGCGTTTTGCTCGGGCGGGGACCAAAAAGTGCGCGGCCATGGCGGCTATGTCGGCGAGGATGAAATTCCGCGCCTCAATGTGCTTGATTTGCAGCGGCTCATCCGCGTCATTCCGAAGCCGGTCATTGCGATGGTCGCCGGCTACGCCATCGGCGGCGGGCATGTGCTTCATGTCGTCTGCGATTTGACGATCGCCGCGGACAACGCCATTTTCGGCCAAACGGGGCCAAAAGTCGGCAGCTTTGACGGCGGCTATGGCGCCGGTTATTTGGCCCGCATCGTCGGCCATAAAAAGGCGCGGGAAATTTGGTATTTATGCCGTCAGTACACGGCGCAAGAAGCGCTCGAAATGGGGCTGGTCAACAAAGTCGTGCCGCTTGAGCAGCTTGAAGAAGAAACGGTCAAATGGGCGCAAGAAATTTTGGAAAAAAGCCCGACGGCCATTCGCTTCTTAAAAGCGGCATTCAACGCCGACTCCGACGGCTTGGCCGGCATCCAACAGCTCGCCGGCGACGCGACGCTTCTCTTCTACACGACCGAAGAGGCGAAGGAAGGAATGCGGGCGTTCAAAGAAAAACGGAAGCCGGACTTCAGCCAATTCCCGCGCTTCCCGTGATGAGAACGAAGAAGCAGCTTGATGGCGCGTCAAGCTGCTTTTTGTCGCTTTTCCGAAGGGAGGAATCCTTTCGCTGGCCGTCGGCGGAGGAGGGGGCAAGAAAGGAGGACGCTAGATGACAACGATGCCAAACTGGCTGAAGCAGCGGGCGTTTTTAACCCCGGAGCGAATCGCCGTGAGCGACGGGCGGCGGACAAAAACGTTTGCCGAATTGTATGAAGCGGCTGCCGTCTGGGCGCGGCGCCTCGCTCAAGCAGGCGTCAAGGAAGGAGATATTGTCGCCTTGCTGATGAAAAATCGCATCGAGATGATCGAGATCATCCATGCGTTGTTTTTTCTCGGCGCCCGCGTCCTGCTGCAAAACGTGCGCCTTACGTCCTATGAGCTTGGCTGGCAGCTTGATGACAGCGGCGCGCGGCTTGCCATCGCCGATGAGGAGCTAGCCGGGAGCTTTGACGGCGACGGACGCGTTCTGACTGTGGGCGCGGTTGCCGCGCTTCCGGAAGTGGACGTCTCCTTAAAAGAAACGTGCGATTTGGAGGAAGTCGCCACGATCATGTATACGTCCGGGACGACCGGCACTCCGAAAGGCGTCTTGCAAACGTACGGCAACCATTGGTGGAGCGCGGTCGGTTCGGCGCTCAATTTAGGCTTGCATGAGCGCGACTGCTGGCTGGCCGCCGTGCCGCTGTTTCATATCAGCGGCCTGTCGATCGCCATGCGCAGCGTCATTTATGGCATGCCGATGCGGCTGCAAACGTCATTCGACCCAAAGGAAGCGAACGAATGGATCATGCGCGGCGACGTGACGATCATGTCGGTCGTGGCTGCCATGCTTCAGCGGATGGTGGCCGAGCTCGGGGAAGCGCGCTACCCCGATACGTTCCGCTGCATGCTGCTGGGGGGCGGGCCGGCGCCGCGCCCGCTGCTTGAGGCATGCAAAGAAAAGGGCATCCCGGTGTACCAGACATACGGGATGACGGAAACGGCGTCGCAAATCGCAACACTCGCGCCGGAATACAGTTTGACGAAGCTCGGTTCGGCCGGCAAGCCGCTTTTTCCGGCGGAGCTTTGCATCCTAAAAGACGGAAAGCCGGCTGCGCCGCATGAAGCGGGGGAAATTGTCGTCAAAGGGCCGAATGTGACAAAAGGATATTGGCAACGCCCGGAAGCGACGGCGCAAGCGATCCGCGGCGGCTGGTTTTTTACCGGCGATATCGGCTATCTTGATGAAGACGGATTTTTGTACGTCCTTGACCGCCGTTCTGACTTGATCATTTCCGGCGGCGAAAACGTCTATCCCGCTGAGGTGGAGGCGGTGCTGCTGTCGCATCCCGATGTGGAAGAAGCCGGGGTGACGGGCGTCGAGAATGAAACGTGGGGGCAAGTGCCGTATGCGTTCGTCCGCCTGAAACGCGGAGCGTCGCCAGACGAAGCGGCCCTTCGCGCGTTTTGCCGCGAGCGGCTGGCGAAATATAAAGTGCCGGCCCGCATTTACTTCGTCGACGAACTGCCGCGCAACGCCGCGCAAAAACTGCTGCGACGCGAACTGAAAAGGCTCATTCCAAAAACGGAACAAACCTTTTGATAGGAGTAAAAACGCCTGTTCGGAAGCAGAAAAGGCAGGGCCTCGCCTAAGTCGAGGTTCCTGCCTTTTTGCCGCTGCCATTCCCGCGGCGTTCCGACCGGGAGGCATGGCGTTCGCCGAATCGAAGCCCTTGCTTTTAGACCGCTGCGATCCAGCTTCATCCATCCGCTTTGTCCCCTGTTGGAGGAAGGCAGTCAAACGTCATCCCTTGCACGGCCGATTTCCATCGCGCAGATGGAAACATAGGGATGGCCATCCAACGATGTTTTTTGCTCCACCTGGCGTTTGTTCCGAAATGGACGGCCCTCAAACGTCATCCATCCACCCGAGTTCAGCGGCCCGATGGGCGATGAGCCGTTCAATCTCAGGTGGGAGCTGATCAAACGAACCGAACTCATAATCCCACAAACGGGCGAAGGAGTCGATGCAAGCTGGGTATGTTCCTAAAGCGGCCCGCTTCATTTCCGTTTGCAGCGCTTGAATGAGGCTGGCGCGTTTGTCCATCGTCATCCCCCTCGAACGATGCAAGCGCCGCCCGGTTGGCCGGGCAGCGCCTCGTTGGTCTCGCATCATGCTTTATGGGCCGGAACAAACGTTTTGCAATCTGTTTCCGTGGAATCAGACGCCATGTTTCCGGCATGGCTGACCACATAAATGGACTCCGCGCTGCAGCGGTTCCCTTCCGCCCAATAATGGCAGTTGCGCACTTCGCAAAGAACATCTTTCGCCATGGTCATCCCCCTTGTCGTGATGAAATCGCCCGCGTCTATAGTTTGACGCATTTGCAGGCATTTTATCCATCTCTAACCGAGAAGACTCCCGCTTCCATGATCAACGGAAGCAGGGGTAATCGGCGGCTTCCATCATGGTTGTTCTCCCACGCCGCCCCAAATATAAAAGAAGGACTTCGCGCAGAAATGGCGTTTCCTTCTTTACCATCGTTGAAGCGGGGGCTCATCGCCCCAAAAAACGATGAAAATATCTCTTGTTATAATTGACATAGAAAATCATTCTCAATTAAAATAAAAAAGAAAGAAGCGAGCAAAGGAGGCTTTCGTGATGGCATCACTGCTTGTTGTCGGAGCCGATCATTTAGGCCATATTACCGATAAATTGGAGCGTTCCGGATTCCGGGAAATCATTCATCTCAATGGACGAAAAGTGAATATGGTGAAACGCGACATTCCGGAGCATGTCGACGCCATATTGGTCATGATCGATTACGTGAACCATAATTTGGCGAAGAAAGTGAAAGAGAAGGCGAAAAGCAAAGACAAGCCTATTTATTTTGCGAAACGGTCATGGAGCTCGATAAACGCGGTGTTGGAGCAGCTGGGAAAACATGCATGAACAAACAGGAGGCGAGCCATGGTGCCTATCCATCACGAGACGTTGGATGTCTGGCCGTATGCGTTGCGCCGGTTTCTTCGCCGCGTCATTCAAGCGTATTGCGACACCGCCCCTTCGCTGCGGTCGCCGCTTTGCTTGCTTCGGTTGATTGATCAGCACCGTTCGCTCCTTCCTTTGTCGATGTTTCCGACGCCGTTGCATTACGGACTTGTGTTGGCCAAGGTGACGGATCATTTGCTGCAGTTTTTCGGTTCGATGGAAGAGGCGGCATGCAAGCCGCTGCTGCTGGCGGACGGCGGATTGGGCGAAGAAGCGGATCGGGAGTTGTACATCGTTTACCGCGACCGGGTTCGCGTGTTGCTGTGGTGTGAGGAAGAGGAAGCCATTCGGCGATGCAAAGAAACGGCGTCGTCCTTATGCCGCAAAACAATCGGACGTTGTCCGAACGAACTGGAATGCTGCTTTTTATGGACGGGCGGACGCCGCATTGAGTGGATTCCGGCTTGAGGGAAGGAGAAAGAGGCATGAAAAGCGTCTTTCTCGGGTGGAATGTGATGGAACGGATTCCGGCTTGAATGAAGGGGATCGCCGGCGTATAATGAAATAGGTTGAAAATGAAAATCGTTATTTTTAAAAAAATGGGGGAGCAAGTCATGAAACGCATGCCTTGGAAAGTCATGGCCACGTCGGCGGCGGCCTCGCTGCTTTTGGCGTCCGGCTGTTCCGCCGTCGGGGAGAAAGAGAACGGCCGTTCAGCGGAAGCGCCGCGCCTGCACGTGCCGGTGGCGGACGATCATTTTGATACGGCCGGCAATATGTTTGCCTACTCCGAATTTGAGCTGTCCGGAGAGCCGTTGGCGGAAGGGCTCGGGCTTGATTTGGACACCCTTGATGCGAGAAAGCCGGATGAGCCGACGAAATTTGACTATACGGCCGGCATCGAGTCATACGAGTATTCCGAAGAGGCGATGTACGAAGTGACGGAAAAGTCAGGGCTCGGGCTCCATCTCATAAACGGCCCGATCGCCAAGCAACGGGCCGAACAGCGGCATCAGCCAGCCGATCAGGCGCTCGCCGACCGTTTTTATGAGCTTGCGGACAGCGTCGGCTATCCGCGCGAGGAAATTTTCCGCAACATGTTCCCGACCTTCATCGAGTACGCCGGCGGCGATCCGCATTATGCGCAAAAGGTTGACACGGACGTGTACGCGGAAAATGATGACGGTACATACGTTCCCGTCTATCAAGTCGATTTCCAATCGCTTCGTTGGGATCGCGGAAAAATGGACAAAGTGCTCACGCCATCGGCTTACGGCGGCGTCTTTTTGAAGCAAGCGCTTTGGGCCGGCGACTTTTTGGGGAATTTTCATCAAAAAGACAGCGATGAAGAGGTGGAGGCGAAAACGCCAAACGACGATCAAAGCGGGAACATCGCTCTTGGCGTCAGCTCCGCCGACGGGATGCAAGGGATGATTTTGACGGAACAAATATGGAACAAGCTGGCTTTTATCCGTGACCATTTATTTTATGATGCGAAGCAACAGGCGTTGACGAAGGCAGCCGGCAGCCGCTACAACCCAAGCGGGGGATTCGTCTATTTGCCGCACGCGGTGGAAGTGGCTGAAGGGGGAAGCGAGCTGGCGCCGGATGCGGCGAAGTTGGTCGTCAAAGATCCCCGCAGCTTGCTTGAGGACCAATGGCTCATGCTATGGCCGGCGGCGGAGTTTTTCGGCATGACCGACCAGCGGCCGGAAAACAAAAACCAAAACCCCGCGTTTTTGGCCGTGTTTGACGGAAAACCGTTCCCGAAAGCGGCAAAAGAAAATGTGGATGCCGATCCAGCCAACGACCGCGTGGCCGACGACCCGTATTCCGTCAACCGCGACGTGCTGCTGCAAGTGTTCCGCAACATCGATGCCATGCATTTCAATGAAAAAGCGGGCGCGTTTGTGACAGAACATGACGGGCGAACGCAAGGAAATCGGGTCGATACGTTCCAAGCCGGCTATACAATGGAAGCGCTCCGCATCTTCGAACGGGCGATTGACGGGATGCCGGTCGGCTATGCGAGCGGAGAGAGCGCCAAAGGGCTTGGCACGCCGGAAGGAAAGCGGGCGCTTGAGCTCATCCGCCGGCAAGCGGATTTTATCATGCACAACTTGATGCGAAAAGACGGGCTTGTCGCCAACGGCTATACGATCGGCCAAGGGCCGGATCAAGACGAGCCGACGCTTCTTGCCCAGCTTGGCGCGATCCGCGGGCTGACGGCGGCGTTTTTGGCGACGAAAGACGAAGCATACCGCGATGCGGCGCGCCGTGTTTATGAGGCAATGGACAAACATTTTTGGGATCAAAAATGGCACGTGTACCATACGGGAGAAAAAGAGGACAAGTACACCCCGTGGCTCGCCGGCGCGTTGTCGGGGGTGTTCCGCGTGGCCTTGCAAAACTTGAACAACGACCAAGCGGATGAGACGGCGAAATCCCTTGACCGCGAAACGATCATCTCCCGCTACGTCGACTTTTACGACCGGATCGTCGATGGCCCGACGCTTCAGGAAGGGATGCAGGCAAGTGAGTTTTGGGATACGGGAGATGTCTACATCAAAGGGAAAAAATTGGGCAACACTGACCGCGACCATGTCCCGCAAGTGCAGGCGGCCGGCGGCCCATACGGCGTGGCGCCGGTGTTGCGGACGGTCAAGGTCAACGTTGGATCCGCCAACAAATAACAGAAAGAAAGCGGCGAATACGATTGAGATTCGCCGCTTTTCTTTGTAAAATTGAGGATGGTTATCATTTTCGTGAAAAAACGGGGGAATATTGAAATGCGAAAATGGTGGTTCGCCGCGGCGATCGCCGCGCTGTTGGCCGGCTGTCAGGACGAAAAGGCATGGCATGAGCAGCCGAAAGTGGTCAGACATGCCCCGGCGCACGGCGACAACATCGCCGTAAGCAGCGACGGGCGCCATGTCTACACCGCCAACATCGATGTGGATACAGTGACAATCATCAACGCGAAAACGAAAACGAAGGAAGCGGAAATTCCCGTCGGCCGCGAACCGCGCCAGCTGGCGCTCAGCCCGGATGGACGGACGCTGTATGTTTCCTGCATGTACGATGATGAAGTGGACGTCGTGTCGCTTGACAAGCGGAAAGTCGTCGACCGTTGGAAAACGGGGATCGAGCCGTTCGGCATCGTCACCAGTCCGGATGGGGCGGAAGTATATGTCGCCAACTACCGCTCGGGCACGGTCTCGGTGTTTGACGCTGAGAGCGGGAAGCGGACGAAAGACATCCAAGCGGGCGATCGGCCGCGGGCGCTGGCGCTGACAGCGGACGGAAGGAAGCTGTACGTGACGCAATATTTGGCGGCCAAAGTCACCGTGATTGACACAAAGAAACGGCGGGCGGTCAAGGAAATCGCCCTCGCCCCGTCGCCGGACAAAGCCGATCGAAAAAAGAGCCAAGGCGTTCCGAACACGCTTGAGCAAATCGTCATCGCCTCGGACGGCAAAAAAGCGTATATTCCGCACTTATTGACGAACATCGATACGCCGATCCAATTTGAGGAAACGGTCTTTCCGGCCATCTCGGTCATTGATGTGACGAACGACGTTGAGTTGCCGGACGAGCGGAAAGAGCTGTTTGCCGCGATCAATGTCACTGATGTTCATAACGAGACGATCATCGTCTCCAATCCGTACGATGTGGCGTTTTCCCCGGACGGCGGCAAAGCGTACGCGGTCATGTCTGGAAGCGAGGACCTCGTCGTCTTTGACTTGCGCCGCGGCGGCAAGGCGACGCAAATTTTGCGACGCATCCACGGCAACAATCCGCGCGGGATCGCGATTTCGCCGGATGGGAAGACGCTTTACGTCCACAACGCCATGAGCCATGATTTGGCCGTGATCAAAACCGGAGGAAAAAGCCCATATGCGAAAGCGAAGCAGGAGAGCGGCACGATCCGCCTCATTGCGAAAGATTCGCTCTCCCCGCTCGTGCGTGAAGGAAAAACGATCTTTTACAGCGCCAACAGCGACGAGTTTGCCATCAACATTACAGGAAACAATTGGATGAGCTGCGCTTCGTGCCATAGCGACGGCGACATCAACGGCTTGACGCTCATGACGGCGAAAGGGCCGCGCAACGTGCCGAGCAATATTTTGGCGACGAAAACCGGGCTGTTTATGTGGGATGGTTCGCGCGACGATTTTACCGACTACATTCATACGGTGCAAGGCGAGATGGGCGGCATGACGGCGATCGACCCGTCCAAGCCGCTGCCGCCGAAAGTCCAGCATATGTTTGACGCCATTCTCGCCTACTTGAACGACCCGCGTTCGTTCCCCGTGCCGAAAAGCCCGTATCGAAAGGCGGACGGCAGCTTGACGGCGGAAGCGAAGGAAGGGGAGCGCCTGTTTAACGGGAAAGGGAATTGCTTAAGCTGCCATGGGGGCGAGTATTTCACCGACAGCGTCAAGGCGGTCGGGCCGGACGGGAAATTGACGACTGCCAATACCGCCTACTTGCACGATATCGGCACGGCCAATCCGAAGGACCGCGCCTCCAAAGGCGACGCCCGCGCCCGGTTCACAAACCCGCGGACGCCCAAACAGTGGGATACGCCGACGCTGCGCGGCGTATGGGCGACAGCCCCGTATTTGCATGACGGCAGCGCGAAAACGATCGAGGAAGCAATCCGGCGCCATCGGACGAAAGAAGTGCAAACATTGACGCCGGGAGAAATTGCGGCCATTGCGGCCTATGTCCGCTCGCTGCAATAGTGAGAGTGATGGGTGAGGAAAAGGGTGCTTTTCTTTCTGCAGGGCAGAAGATCGCACGTCATAAAGGAAGGTGTCCCACGCTCGTTGGGGACACCTTTTTCCTTGTTATTTTGGCCGTACATAGCGCTTATCGTGCATAAACAAACGCCAGAAATAGACGAAGCCGGGAAACAAAATGAGAAAGCCCACGAATCGAAAGAGACAGGCGGTTGTATTTTAATAAAGGGCTTTTTGCAGCACGCGGAGATTCTCGGCCATAAGAGCAAAGTAATCTTTGTGGGCTTTTCGATCTTCATCGGTCAGCGATTCCAAGTTATGCAGACGGAGCGGCTTGGCGCCGATTTCGTTCTGAATCACTTCCGCCGTTTTGGGATGAACATTTTGTTCGAAAATGACATAGCGGATGTGATGCTGTTTGGCTGTCTGGATGAGCTGAGTCAGCTCTTTTTGCGATGGTTCGTTGCTCGGAGAAAGCCCGGAAACGCTCAGCTGTTTGATTCCGTAGCGGTCTTCCCAATATCCGTAGGCTTGATGGGAAACGAGCATCTCTTTTCTGGGAGCTTTCTCCACTGTTGAACGGAATTGCCCGTCAAGGCGCTCGAGTTTCATCTTTAACGTTTCAAAGTTTTGCATAAACAGGTCTTTTTTGTCAGGTTTCAGTTCAATCAGCAAATCGCGGATGTTCTCGGCGATCGCAATGGAGCGGATGGGGTCAAGCCATACGTGAGGATCTTTGTCTCCGTGTTCATGGCCATGTTCTTCCTCATGTCCCTCTCCGTGTTCGTCTTTGTGCCCTTCGCCATGCGCATGCTCCTGTTCATGGTTCGAGTCAAGCAATTCGATGCCGTTTGTAGCAACGAGAAATCGGACATGCTCATGCTGCAGCGTTTCCTGCAGTTTTTCGGCGAACGGTTCCATCCCGTGGCCAATGTAAATGAAGGCGTCCGCATCGGCAATCTGCTGCACGGTTTTGGTTGTCGGTTCGAACGTATGGGCTTCCACTCCCGGCGGGTAAACGCTTTTGACGTTCACGGCGTCGCCGCCGATTTTTTTCGTAAAGTCTTCAAGCGGATAGACGGTTGTATAAATCGTTAGCTGATCGTTCGATGTTTGGCCCTCTTTTGTTTCTGGCTTCGATTGACAGCCGTATAGCAAGGCGCTCGTCGCCAAAAGGAAAGACAAAATGATGGACGTTGCTCTCATGTTGAACTCCTTTCTGGAATCAAGATGTCCGCATTTATTATATCGTAATCATTACGATTTACAAGATCGATCATACAAAAAAATAAAGCAAATGGCAAGGCCATTAAGTGATTTTGTTTCTTTTCGCGTGTTCTGATGATTCAGGAACGGGATCAAAACCGCCCGGATGGAACGGATGGCATTTCAAAATGCGCTTCGCCGTCAGCCATCCCCCTTTTATGGCGCCAAAGCGCCGGATCGCTTCGATGCCATAGTTCGAGCAGGTCGGATAAAAGCGGCATGTCGGCGGCTTGAGCGGAGAAAGGAAGCGTTGATAAAAGCGGATGCACCAAATCAGCCATTGGCCCATGCCCAGTTCTCCTTTCTGTGATCATCATGATTACAATAGAACAAACCTTTCTTTTGTTCAAGCAAAACGACTGTCGTTCGCTCGGAATGGGGGCGCTCGCCCAGACCTTGCTTTTTGGGCATAGACGCCAAGCGAGAGGCAAAAAAGATGCGGGACGCCCCTCGTTTTGGTTATGATAAAGAAAGAGGATCAAAATAGCTAGGAGTGATTGACATGCCTTCACCGGTGGAAAGCTTTGAATTGGACCATTGCGCGGTCAAAGCGCCGTACGTTCGGCATTGCGGCGTTCACAAAGTCGGCAGTGACGGCGTCGTCAATAAGTTTGACATTCGCTTTTGCCAGCCGAACAAAGAAGCGATGGACCCGGCCGCGATTCATACGCTCGAACATCTGTTGGCGTATACGCTGCGCCGACATGCGGCCAAATATGATCATTTCGATATTATCGACATCTCGCCTATGGGTTGCCAAACCGGGTTTTATCTTGTCGTGAGCGGCTCGCCGACCGTGGACGAGATCATTGATTTGTTGGAAGAAGCCATGAAGGACGCGCTCGCCGCGACGGAAGTGCCAGCCGCGACCGAGCGGCAATGCGGCCAAGCGAAGCTGCATGATCTAGAGGCGGCCAAACAGCTGATGCGCTTTTGGCTTTCGCAAGAGAAAGAAGAGTTGAAAAAGGTGTTTGGTTGATGAACAAGCCAGCCCCGCGCCGCTACTGCGGCTGCTTCGGGCCGGCTTGTTGTTCGCCGCCGCGTTCATTCGGGAGCGGATCGACCGTATGCTTGTAGGCATACGCTTTGGACGTCGTGACGACCGCCAGCGCAAGAACGACAGCGGCGATGATGAGGCAAACGATCAAGGTCCAGTACATCATGACGCCCGCCTTTTTTCTTTTTATTATACCATATCTGGCAGAGCTGGCGTTCATATTTCCGGTGAAATCGGGCAAGCTATCCATCGACACGTTTTCCATGTTTCATCTCTATTTCGCGCAGGAGACTCCCACTCAACGACCAAAGGGAGTAAGTGGGAGAGGAATGCGCGTTCCCCCTTTCTTTTGTGTATGATAGAATAAAGACGTGGAGAAAACCGTTCAATAAAGGCACTCCAATAACGGCTGCTCGATGGATGGAGTTGGTTGCAGGAAACGTTGCAACCGTCAAACATCGAGCGTAGGTCTGTCTGTTGTGTGTGGAAGCCAAGTACTGCCAACAGACACACCGAGAGAATCGGTAACGATGCAGGCATGACCTGCGTCGTTGGGTAGTTGTCAACCTGCCCCCTGATGCAACCCCAAGTCAAGGAAGGAGGACGAAGTCCGCTCGCACTTCTGGGGAGTTGCAAGCCCCCACTTCAAGCGTTAGCTAAGTGGGGGTAGTTGACCAACAAGCCAGCTGGGTACAAGAACCATGAGGAGGAGTGAGAGGATGACAACTCGACTGATCGATCTTGTCAACAAGCAAATCGCCAACTGGACTGTGTTGTACGTGAAATTGCACAACTATCATTGGTATGTCACCGGGCCGCAGTTTTTCACGCTGCATGAAAAATTCGAAGAGCTGTACAACGAAGCCGCGACCCACATTGACGCACTGGCCGAGCGGCTGTTGGCCTTGGGTGGCAAGCCTGTGGCGACGATGAAAGACTGCCTCAAGCAGGCGTCCGTCAAAGAAGCAGCCGGGACGGAAACGGCGGAGCAAATGGTCGCTTCGATTGTCGGCGACTTTGAAACGATGATCGGCGAATTGAAAGAAGGCATGCAGCTGGCGGATGAAGTGAACGATGAAACGACGGGGGATATGCTGCTTGGCATTCATCGCAGCTTGGAAAAACACGTCTGGATGTTGAAATCGTTCTTAGGACGATAAGAATAAGGAGGCTGTCCTCAGGCCGGGGGACGGCCTTTTGCTTCGTCCTTTCTTTGTCGAAAAAGGGCGATTTTTTAGGGAATGCGCCGCGCCGCGTTCTCCCCTCCGGGCATACGATAGTTATGCGTATCCTATGTTCAAGGAGGGGGGAGCGTGAACAAGCCGATCCCGATGGTTGCCGTGTCGCTGTTCGGTTCGTTTTTGTCGCTGTTTGTCGGCAGCGTGGACTCATTTGTCGTGATTTTGCTTGCTTTGGTCATTGTCGACTACCTCACCGGCATCGCCGCCAGCGCGGTTGAAGGCAAGCTATCAAGTCAAGTCGGCTTTCGCGGCATCATCCGCAAACTGTTGATTTTCATTCTGGTGGCGGCATCGCATCTCGTCGATTTGGCCATTGGATGGAACATGCATGTCATCCGCGATGCGATCATTTTTTTCTATATCGCCAATGAGTTTATCTCGATTGTGGAAAACGCCGGCCGGGCGGGCGTTCCGATCCCGTCCGTGCTGCGCAAGGCGATCGAGCTGTTGAAAGATGAAATAAAATGAGCATAGTTTTCCCCGATTGCCCCACACTAAGCAAAAAGAGCAAAAGAAGGAGTGGACGAAGGTGGCAGACGAACGAAAAAAGACGTATTACGTCTCGATGGCAACCGGAGAAATCTCGCAGTTGAAAACCGCTTCGCCGTGGGACTTCCAAATTGAAGCAACGGATGAGGAAATCACCCAGCTGCGCGAATATTTTGATCAAAATTATTCGACCGACTGGCAGGCGTTTTGGCGCACCCATGTGCCGTACATCCAATACCATTATGATCGGGAAAACGATGCTTACGACCGGACGTTGACGAAAATTTATGAAATGATTTACCGCCTCGGCAACGAGGAGGCGAAGGAGCATATCCGCTCGCTCGGCATCCTTCCTGACGAAAAAGAAGAGTAAACGCCGCGAGTCGAGCGGCGTTTTTCTGTATAATGGGGAGAGGAAAGGGGAGAGTCTGATGCATGAATTTCGCGATTACTACGGACATCGCGTTCGGCTGGCCTTTTCGAATCATCCGTTTTCCCCCTCCCCCGGGCATGTATGGGTCATTTGCCGCTATGGCGGGCGATGGCTGTTGACGGATCATCCGCGCCGCGGCCTTGAGTTTCCCGGCGGCAAGGTGGAAGAAGGGGAAACAGCGGCGGAAGCCGCGGCCCGCGAAGTGATGGAAGAAACGGGGGGAATCGTCGGCCGGCTCGAATACATCGGCCAATATGAAGTGGAGCCCGATATCGTGAAAAACATGTATTTTGCCGACATCGCTGCGCTCGTCGAGCGGGGGTCGTATTTGGAAACGAACGGCCCGGTGCTGCTTGAGGCGCTGCCGGATGACATCCGCGCCGATCAGCGTTTCAGCTATTTCATGAAAGATGACGTGCTTTCACTGGCGCTTGCCAAGTTGAAACAGCGCGGGCTGATCGATTGAAAAGGGGCGCCGATCGGCGGCTCCCGAAGATGGGCTTCCCAAAAGCGGCGGATGCCGGCTCATTGGGACGACAGGAATGAAACGAGACGCCCGTCAACATTCGGCGAGCGTCCCGCTAGCGGCGGTTTCCCCATTTTTTTTCGATCAAGGCGACAAGCTGATACATAACGGTCGACAGCAAGGCGACGATGAGCAGGCTCATCAACACAAGCGTGAAGTTGAACACTTGGAAGCCGTAAATGATTAAATACCCAAGCCCTTGTTTCGAGACGAGAAACTCGCCGGTGATGACGCCGACCCAAGCGAGGCCGACGTTTACTTTCAACGTCGAAATGATCGCCGGGAACGACGCCGGCAGCACCGCCTCTTGAAAGCATTGGTAGCGGGTGGCGCCGAACGTCCGCAATACTTTCAAATAGTTCGGATCGACCTCTTGGAACGCCGAATAGACGACGATCGTCGTGATGATGATGGAGATGACGACGCCCATGGCGATGATGGACGTAAATCCCGGTCCAAGAGCGACGATCAAAATCGGCCCGAGGGCGACTTTTGGCATGGCGTTGAACACGACCAAATACGGATCGAGCGTTTTCGCCAGGCGCGGAAACCACCAAAGAAGCGCGCCAATCAGCGCCCCGCCGGCTGTGCCGATGAAAAATCCAAGCAGGGTCTCAAACAGCGTCGCCCATGTATGGGCGAACAGAGAGTGGTCGCTCATTTTTTCGACAAACAGCTTGGCGATGGCGGATGGAGAGCTAAATAGAAGGGGATCGACCCAATGGAAGCGGCTTGCCGCTTCCCAGACGGCGAAAAAGGCGACAAGCAGCACCGTCTGCCAAAGGCGGATGATCCGCTGTTCTTTGCGCAAGACGGTGAGGTATTCTGTGTGCAGCGCTTCAATGCGTTCATTGGGCGGATTCAAGGGCCTCCATCTCCTTCCAAATGGATTGAAAGAGCGCCGGAAACGATGGCTGCTGGCGGGCGGCAAGCGGCGGGCGGCCGCGCAGTTCATCCGGGATGACAAACGTCCGCACAAGGCGCCCAGGGCGCGGTGAAAACAAGAAAATGCGGTCGCTCATGGCGATGGCTTCTTCGATGTCATGGGTGACGAGCACCGCTGTTTTTTCGTATTGTTTTAACGTCTTCCAAACGAGTTCTTCCAGTTTCAGCTTTGTTTGTTGATCGAGGGCGGAAAACGGTTCATCAAGCAAAAGCAGCTTCGGGTCGGTCGCCAACGTGCGCACGAGCGCCGCACGCTGGCGCATGCCGCCGGACAGCTGGCTCGGGTAATACGACTCGACGCCGGCTAGGCCGATCTCCGCCAGCAGAGCGAGCGCCCGTTCTTTGGTTTGAGCAGTTAGCGTTCTAGTCATTTTTAAGCCGAGAAGGATGTTTTCTTCGATCGTTTTCCATGGGAATAGGTAGTCTTGCTGAAGCATGTAGCCGACCGCGCGCCGCGCCGTCGGCGCGGCCGTTCCGCTCGGCCAAATCGGTTGGCCTTCGATGTGGACCGCCCCTTCCGTCGGCTCAATCAGCCCAGCGATGATCGACAAAAGCGTCGTTTTGCCGCAGCCGCTTGGGCCGAGAAAGGAGACAAATTCTCCTTTCTCGACGGACAGCGACACGTCATCGAGCGCAGTGACAGCGGTCGTTTTCGTCAAATACGTATGCGAAAGGCGGTCGATCGAAAGAAACATGACGTTCACCCGCTTTCGTCAATCGTTCATCGCTTTTTTGGCAAACGACGAATCGACAAGCGTATTCAGGTCGATGCGCTTCGGCAGCTCGCCGGCTTCGGCCATAATGTCTTGCAAGTGGTTCCATTCTTCTTCATCCAAAATCGGATCGGTCGCGTAGGTCCCTTGGCTTTTGTACCGGTCGACGACTTTTTCGATCAAAGCCAAATCGGTGTCTTTGAAATACGGCTGAATAGCTTTCGCGATCTCGGCGGCGCTGTGCGATTCGACCCATTGCTGCGCTTTGTAGATCGCGCGCGTAAATTTTTCAATGACGTCTTTGTTCGCTTTGATGTAGCTTCGTTTCGCCATATACGACGTGTACGGCACGCGCCCGGATTCGGTGCCGAATGAAGCGACGATATAGCCTTTTCCTTCTTGTTCAAAAATGCTCGCCGTCGGTTCAAACAGCTGGACGAAATCGCCCGTCCCGCTCGCAAAGGCGTTGGCGATATTGGCGAAATCAACGTTTTGGATCAGCTTCAAATCTTGATGCGGGTCAATGCCGTGTTTTTTCAGCACAAACTCGCCGACCATTTGCGGCATGCCGCCTTTCCGTTGGCCGAGGAACGTGCTTCCTTTCAGCATCTCCCATGTAAAGTGGTCGATTTTCTCGCGGGAAACAAGAAACGTCCCGTCGGTTTGCGTGAGCTGCGCGAAATTGATGACCGGATCGTCCGTCCCTTGCGCATAGACATAAATGGATGTTTCCGAGCCGACAAGGGCGATGTCCGCGCCGCCGGAAAGCAGCGTCGTCATCGTTTTGTCGCCGCCCCATGTCGTCGTCAGTTCGACATCCAGCCCCTCTTCTTGAAAGAAGCCTTTTGCCAGGGCGACGTACTGCGGCGCGTAAAAAATCGAGTGCGTCACTTCGGCGAGCCGCACTTTTTTGAGCGGCTTTTCGCTTTGGCCCCCGTCATTCGTGCAGGCGGAAAGCGGCAAAAGCAAGAGAAGCGAGCATAACCATACGGCCCATTTTTTCATGTTCGTTAACCCCCTTGGTTCGCATGCGGTAAACCGTGGTTTCACCTTATCGTATGCACGCAGCAAAAATGTGTGAATGCCTAGAAAAAATGGGCGGTCAGCCGAGAACGGGCGGCGGTCGGGACGCTCCTCGCGCTCCAGGGCTTTTTCAAGATGACGCTCGGCCAAGGGGAGGCATGCAAGAGCGGCGAGGCAGTCGGACATCCCCACTTGTCCTAATGAAAGAAGGCGTTGGGGGATGATGACGGGTGGTTCGCATCATCTGTTTTCGCATAGGAAGGAGGCAGGCGTATGGACGGGGACATCATCGACCAATACCGGTTTCCGTCGCCGCATCCGGGAATCGATGTGTTCTTTGTCACCTATATGTCCCAAGGGCTGAAGGTGAAAGGATTTTTAGCGGCGCCGAAACAAAATAAGGTGTATGACGGCTTCTTGTATTTGCGCGGCGGGATTAAAAATGTGGGGCAGGTGCGAGTGCCGCGCCTTGTCCAATTCGCTTCGCAAGGGTTTGTCGTCTTCGCTCCGCTTTACCGCGGCAATGGGGGTGGAGAAGGAAACGAAGATTTCGCCGGCGACGACCGTTATGACGCGCTCGCTGGGTTTTATCTCCTTCGCCGCCATCCGCTCGTCCATCCCGGGCGCGTTCACATGTTCGGCTTCTCCCGCGGCGGGGCGATGGCGCTCCATGCCGCCCTAATGGCCGAGGGGGTCTGTTCGGTGGCGGTCTGGGGAGGGGTGGCGGATCTGGAGCTTACGTATTGGGAGCGGCCTGACTTGCGGCGAATGATGAAGCGCGTCATCGGCGGGACGCCGAACAAATGCCCGGAGCGCTACCGGCATCGAACCCCGCTTTATTATCTCGAGCGGCTCCAAGCCCCGGTGCTCATCATCCACGGCGGGCGCGATGAGAACGTATCGATTGAGCACGCCTATCGGCTTGAGCGGCGGCTGAAGCAGCTCGGCAAACCGGTCACGGCTTGGTACTTCCCTGAGTTCACCCACTATTTTCCGCCGCAAGCCAATCGCGAGACGGTGCAAAGGCTCACGGAATGGATGAAACAACAGCCGACGATGTGATACGATACAACTAGAGGGGCGGCTGCGTGCGCCGCTCGGGTGGCGGCGCGGCCGCCAACGAATCGATGGGGTGCCAAGGAGGTTGGAATCATATGGGCATGCCGATGGAGCTGCAGACGGTCATTGTGACAAAAGGAAAGGAACAGCGCGTTCAAGGAAATGTGTTTGTGTTGAAAAAAGAAGGCTACCGCTTGTATCCGCTTGACGTGCCGCTTGAAGTGCGCCGGACGGTGCAAAGCGAAGCGAGCGGCGTTGCGGTCGTGAGAAAGCTTGAGTGGAAAGACAGCCGGACGACGGTGACGTATGAGCTCGTCAGCCTGTATTCGACGAATTGAACGAGGCTGCACACCACGAAGCGGCTGAATGAGAGCTGAACGGGTTCATCGGACAGGAGCGCAAACGGAAGAACGGTTTGCGCTCTTGGCTCAAGTTTTTTCCGTCTATAGTTAACTTGTGGCGTCAGGCCGATTCAGACAAGCATAAAAATAGCCTTTGCTTGAGGACTTCCTGTGCGACGTTTGATCATACCATAAAAAAGTAGGGGGGAGGAGAAGGAGTTTGGCCGCGGAGAGCGAATATCATACGATGAATTCGATGCCGCAAGGAGGGAAAACGTGGCGAAAAAGCGAATCGATCACGACCGGTTGTTCAAGGAGCTGCTGTCGACGTTTTTCGAAGACTTTTTGCTTCTTTTCTTTCCTGACGTGTACGAGCACATCGACGTTCACCATCTCTCTTTCCTCTCCGAAGAGCTGTTCACCGACGTGACAGCCGGGGAGAAGCACCGCGTCGACTTGTTGGTCGAAACAAAGGTAAAAGGGGAAGACGGGCTCGTCATCGTTCACGTCGAACATCAAAGCTATAAGCAGCGGACGTTCCCCGAGCGAATGTTCCTCTACTTCAGCCGCTTGTTTCAAAAACACCGCCGCCGCATCCTCCCGATTGCCATCTTCAGCTACGACGAACGCCACGACGAACCTTCCTCATTGATGATTCAATTTCCATTTTTGACGGTTCTTGACTTCCGCTTTCTGACGGTGGAACTGCGCAAACTGCCGTGGCGCGAGTACATCCGCCGTGACAATCCGGTTGCCGCCGCCTTGTTAAGCAAAATGGGGTATAATGAAAGCGAGAAGGTGGAAGTGAAAAAGGAGTTTTTGCGCATCCTAGTCCGCCTCGAGCTCGATGAGGCGAAGCAGCGGCTGTTGTTTGGGTTTTTTGAAACGTATTTGCGGTTGTCCGAAGCGGAGGAAATCCAACTGCGAAACGAGGTGAGCCAAATGGAGACGAAGGAAGCGAAACAAGTGATGGAGCTCATCATCTCATACGAACAGCGGGGAATCGAGAAAGGCATTCAACAAGGAGTCAAACAAGGAATCGAACAAGGGTTGAAACAAGGAATAAAGCAAGGGATGAAGCAAGGGATTGAACAGGGACGCCAAAAAGGGATCGAGGAAGGGAAAATCGACATCGCGAAGAAAATGTTGGCGAAAGGGTACGATGTCGACACGATCCACGAGCTGACCGGGCTGCCGGCGGAAAAGATTGAACAGCTGAAGAAGTAAACCCGCCTTCGCGTTGTCGTCGACCTCCAATCATGCCAAAACCCCGGGGGATCGACGACAATCATTTTATGCGTTCGAACCTTACGGCCATCGAGGGTAAAGTCTATTGACAGAATTTGTCGGCGACGTTCATCGTCCCGATTGGCGTTTTGATTCTAATGTTGAAAAGGCAGGAGCGCAAACAATCCTTCGGTTTGCACTCTGCCATATGATGAAGCAAGACTGATTTCTTTGCTTTGTTCTGAAATAAAGTGATCATTTACAGAGGGAGCTCACAAAATAGTTCCCGTGATTTCTCCTTTTTGGTTCTCCTTATAACTCCAGATTTTCCGCTGACGGTAGCTGATCCAGCCGCTGATCAAAAAGCAGCAAACAGACAAATAAAACGAAAAGCGAATCCCGTAAACATCGGCTATAAAGCTCATCAATAAGGCGGAAATCCCGAACGTTACGGAACTAATGACTCCCTGCACGGAAAAAACATGAGGCAGCGCGTCCATCCGGGCATTTTTTTGCAAAATCGTCTGAAGGCAAATCACCTTCCATTGTTCGATGATCCCGTACAGGGCGGAATACAGAAGCGCCAACGCACCGTGCGTCGTTGTGCCAAATAACAGTGTGACAATAGCGATACAAAACGGGCCAAACAATACAAAAAATTGCTGGTTTTTTTCAACCGATTGACTAAACGTAACGCTTAACAATCCCCCTATCACCATGCCGCCAAAGAAAACAGAGTTAATATATCCCCACCATTCCTCTCCTACATGTAATTGTTCTTTCACATAAATATAAAGGATGGCCGAAATCCAGACGCCATTTCCGATTCCTTCAAAAAATGACATGAAGCTAATCGATTTCGCGTGCACATTTCTCCACGTGTATTCCCATCCTAGACGGATCGAAAGGAGAAAGTTCTTTAGGCCTTTGTCTTGGACCGTATTCTTCTTTGTATGTTCTTGTATAGGCAACAGAAACATGAGAATGCTTGAAACGATATAGAACAATAAGGTGATATGGATTAAAAGGAACGGCGATCCCGCACTGACAATCAAACTCCCGATCGGCCATGCGCTAAGTTTGATAAATTGGTCTAACGTGTTTAAAAAACTGTTGGCTTTCAAGATTTCCTCCTTGGAAACGATAAACGGAACGAGGGAGTTTTTAATCGGATTATTGATCCCGTCTAAAAAAGCGATCAATGATACAAAAACGTAAACGATTGCAATGTGATGTTCCGCACCCCATTGCAAAAACAGCGAGAGAAAAAGCAGCAGAAATGTTTTACACAGTTGTCCGTAGGACAGTAACGTTTTTTGTTTATAGTTTTCAAAAAATATCGGTGCGACGATTCCACTAATAAATAACGACAATGTAACGAAAAAAGGGACTAAGGTGGCAGCCATGGCTTTCGATGTCAAATGATATAGGCAAGAGACAACGGAAACAATGTAGAACACATCTCCGAAATTCGCGAAAGATTGTCCGATCCAAAGGAAATGAAATGGTTTCTTTTTCATGACCTCAATCCTCTCTTTGATCATCGAAACGATTGGTAATGGAATCGTAAACACGAACCAAAAGCCAGCTCTTCAGTTTTTGATAAAACGAGCTTTTTGTCGCGCCCCTAAGAGAGGAGGCGAAAGAAAGCGGATGGATTTTCAACAATTTCCTAAAGGCGAATGGATATACTGAAGCAATGGAAGCCTCCCCCTTATTCTGTTTAGAGTCCATTTTTATTCCTATGGTGCTGGTTGAGCATCAGCGCTCAACTAGCACCACAGGTATAGAATAATTTTATTTTTTTGATTGTTGTAATTATACATTTTTTTGTTAAAATGGCAATGAATACAAATAGAAGGAGGTGTTATTCCATGAATAAAAAGCATGTCGAAAATATTAAACGTTATGTTGAACATTATTTAAAAAGTAATGCACAAATGTCTCTTGTAGTACAACCACTTAGAATGCAAATTCATTTGACAAAGTAGTTTGTTCAATTTATGAAAAAAATGGGGCTAGTTGATCGCTAAAACTCAACTAGCTCCAGGAACATCGCGAAAAGTCCAACCTCGACGGTTACGACCCATGGGAAGGGGAGCGCTCCTTCACCCGTGGGGACATCACCCAAGAGCCTAAAATGGCCTCAAAACTGTCGAACTCGGGTGAAAGATGTACTTGACTTTTAGGAACAAACATGATATTGACCCTCCCAGTTGAACAAAATAACAAAAAATGGAAATTGATCTTTTTGACGTTATGAAAAACGTTTTTTGTCAAGTGTATTTTGTGGTGAAGAGCCATAAATATACCGTGAATAGGGGGAGTAGTATGTCAAGTATAGTTCAGACAGAATCAAAAATCTTTTTACCATTTCTGCATAAATCACACATTATCGAGAATATCGAGATTCTAAAAAATTATGTCGAGCAGGAAAGTGGAAAGAAATTCCCATTAGGTGTCACGTTAAAAGAGAAATATTTTGAAGCCATAAATTATATTCAAGATGTTCCTGTTCCATACTCAAACGAAAAAATACATGTTACATATTTTGATAAAACATTGCAAAATAAATTACTTAGTTTGGGTATGATTGACAAAGAGGATTTGGAAAACGATAAACACATTTATTCACAACAAGAGCAAGAAGTAATTACTGATAGAATTGAAAAAGCATTAAAGTTGATCAAAGTATTGCATAATGATTTGTATGATTTAATTAATACACTTATTGGTACCTTTTTGATTTTAAAAAAAGATTTGTTTGGTGGAGGATCAGTGTCCAATGTTATGGGATTAGTATGGTTAAACCCTCAATCTGATTGGTCAATCATTGAATATGCAGAGGCCATTTATCATGAGTTTATCCACCAAAGTATCTTCTTGGATGATATGATTAACTGTATGTTTCCTAATGCTAATGAATGTGCAAAAGAAGAAGCTCTAGTTACATCAACCATCTTGAAAATCAAAAGGCCTTTAGACAGAGCATATCATGCTGCTGGAGTTTCTATAGGAATTATGCATCTTTATCACTTGTTTAATGATTCTAAAAATTCTGAGAAGTATATGGATGATTTGCGGAAAACAGTTGAAGAAATAGAGGCAAGAACACAATTCTTGGGGGAACAGGGAGTAAAAACTTTAGAAATCATGCGCAAGTTCATTAATCATCCATCTTTTGATGACATTACGTATTCCTTACAGAACTAATGGCCATTGCGACAAATGAAAACACAGAAGCCCATTGCGTTTGATCGAGTCCGGTTGTTTTGAGGTTGTTTGAGGCGAATGAAACGGATCGACGTACAGAAATGCTTAAGGATTCAGTGTCGGAGTCCAAAGCAAAGGAAAGAAATAAAAAACAGCCGGACAGGGAACGGTTCCCTGTCCGGCTGGGTTCTTGTTAAACGAGCGGTCCGCCGAGTTTTTCGATGGACGGATCGATGTGGGCGAATTTTTGGAAGTTGGCGCGGAATTTTTGCGCTAGCTCTTTTGCTTTTTGTTCGTATGCTTGTTTGTCGGCCCATGTGTTTTGCGGCTGCAGGACGTCATCGGGCACGCCCGGGACGTGCGCCGGGATGGCGAGGCCGAAAATCGGATCTTTGACTGTTTCGACGTTGTCGAGCTCCCCTTCGACGGCGGCTT
Organism: Geobacillus sp. CAMR5420; assembly: GCF_000691465.1. Classification (NCBI taxonomy): domain Bacteria; kingdom Bacillati; phylum Bacillota; class Bacilli; order Caryophanales; family Anoxybacillaceae; genus Geobacillus; species Geobacillus sp. CAMR5420. Next base: position 38,694 of record NZ_JHUS01000057.1, on the reverse strand, counting down.
GCACCATCGCTCGGGTGTAGGCGAGCTTCATGCGGCTGCCGACGCCGTACGCCCCCCCTGTCCAACCGGTGTTGACCAAAAAGACGCGGACGTTGTGTTCAGCGATTTTTTGCCCGAGCATTTCCGCGTACTCGACGGCCGGGCGCGGCAAAAACGGTGCGCCAAAGCACGTTGAGAACGTTGCTTCCGGTTCGGTGACGCCGCGTTCGGTGCCGGCGAGCTTGCTTGTGTAGCCGCTTAAGAAATGGTACATCGCTTGTTCGCGCGTCAGCTTGCTGATCGGCGGCAGGACGCCGAACGCATCGGCTGTCAAAAACACGATCGTGGACGGATGGCCGGCGACGCTCGGGTCGATGATGTTTTGGATCGCCTGAAGCGGGTAGGCGGCGCGTGTGTTTTCCGTCAGCGTGCCGTCGTCGTAATTCGGCACCCGCGTCGCGTCATCGAGGACGACGTTTTCGAGCACCGCGCCGAAGCCGATGGCGTCAAAAATTTGCGGCTCTTTCTCGCGCGATAGGTTGATGCATTTCGCATAGCAGCCGCCTTCGATGTTGAAAATGCCGCGGCTTGACCAGCCGTGTTCATCATCGCCGATCAAGCGGCGGTTCGGGTCGGTCGAGAGCGTCGTTTTTCCCGTTCCCGACAAGCCGAAAAAGAGGGCGACGTCGCCTTCCTGGCCGACGTTGGCCGAGCAGTGCATCGGCAGGATGCCTTGTTCCGGCAGCAAATAGTTCATCACCGAGAAAATCGATTTTTTCATTTCGCCGGCATACTCGGTGCCGCCGATCAACACGGTGCGCCGTTCAAACGAGATGATGATGAACGCTTCCGAGCGCGTGCCGTCGACTTTCGGGTCGGCTTTAAAGTTCGGCGCGCAAATGACGGTGAATTGCGGCTCATGCACGGCGAGCTCTTCGACGTTCGGCCGAATGAACAGCTGATGGACGAACAAGTTGTGCCAGGCGAATTCGTTGACGACTTGAATCGGCAGCCGGTATTTCGGATCGGCGCCGGCAAAGCCTTTAAACACGAACAGTTCATCTTTCTTCATTAAATAGTCGAGCACTTTGTCGTACAGTTTATCAAACGTCTCCGGAGACATCGGCTGGTTGACCGCTCCCCAGTCGATCGTTTGCTTCGTTGACGGTTCTTCGACGATGTATTTGTCTTTCGGCGACCGCCCTGTGTACTTGCCGGTCGTGACCGCGACGGCTCCGGTGTGCGTCAGCCGTCCTTCGTTCCGCTGCAGGACTTTCTCGACGAGCTCGGCGACGGACAGTTGATGATGCACGTACGGTTTTTGCAGCAATACATCAAGCTTATTCGTCATGTTTGCGATCCCCATATTCAAAACCTGCCTTCTTTTTGAAATCACTCTTGAAAATAGTATAACACATTTTTATTAATAGTCCATACTAATTGTGTGGGTTTTTCAAACTTTATTTTGCCCAATGTGTCGATTTCCTTGAGGAAAGAATTTTCTCGGCTGGAAATGATAAAAAATGAATTTTGATAGTTGACTTTGCCGATTCCATTGCGATAAGATAAGTCATTGAACGGATACTCTTATCCCGAGCCGGTGGAGGGACAGGCCCGATGAAGCCCAGCAACCGTCACAACTGTACATGTGTGAAATGGTGCTAACCTGTGGCAAGGCGCAGTCCTTGAACGATAAGAGTGAAAGGAAGCAATACGATTGCCATGACCTTTCCTCAGCCGTTACAGGAAAGGTTTTTTATATTGCGAAGGGAAAAAGGGAAATGAGTTCCGTGTCGCCACATTATGCCAAGAGGAGGAAACAAACCGAATGTCAGCCAAACGCCGCTTGTTTACTTCAGAGTCTGTGACGGAAGGACATCCGGATAAAATTTGCGACCAAATTTCTGACGCCATTTTGGATGCCATTTTGGAAAAAGATCCGAACGCCCGCGTCGCCTGCGAAACGAGCGTCACGACCGGGCTGGTGCTCGTGAGCGGGGAAATCACGACATCAACATACGTGGACATTCCGCGCATCGTCCGCGATACGGTCCGGGAGATCGGCTACACGCGCGCCAAATACGGATTTGACGCCGATACGTGCGCGGTGCTGACGTCGATTGACGAACAATCGCCGGACATTGCGATGGGGGTGAACCGGGCGCTTGAGGCGCGCGAAGGTCAGATGACTGACGAGGAAATTGAAGCGATTGGCGCCGGCGACCAAGGATTGATGTTTGGGTTCGCCTGCAATGAGACGGAAGAATTGATGCCGTTGCCGATTTCGCTTGCGCACCGCTTGGCGCGCCGATTGGCGGAAGTGCGCAAAACGGATGTCTTGCCGTACTTGCGGCCGGACGGGAAAACGCAAGTGACGATCGAATACGATGAAAACGGCAAACCGGTGCGCGTCGATACGATCGTCGTTTCCGCGCAGCACCATCCGGAAATTACGCAAGAGCAAATCGAGCGCGACATTAAAGAACAGGTCATCAAGCCGGTCGTGCCCGCAGAGCTGCTTGATGAGAACACGAAATATTTCATCAACCCGACAGGACGGTTTGTCATCGGCGGTCCGCAAGGGGATGCTGGGTTGACGGGGCGCAAAATCATCGTCGATACGTACGGCGGCTACGCCCGCCACGGCGGCGGCGCGTTCTCGGGCAAAGATCCGACGAAAGTCGACCGCTCGGCGGCGTATGCGGCCCGCTATGTCGCGAAAAACATCGTCGCGGCAGGACTGGCCGACAAATGCGAAGTGCAGCTTGCCTACGCGATCGGCGTCGCCCGCCCAGTTTCGATTTCGATCGATACGTTCGGCACCGGCAAAGTATCGGAAGACATTTTGATTGAGGTCGTGCGCAACAACTTCGATCTCCGCCCGGCGGGCATCATCAAAATGCTCGACCTTCGCCGCCCGATTTACAAACAGACGGCTGCTTACGGCCATTTTGGGCGTACGGACATCGACCTGCCGTGGGAGCGCACCGACAAAGCCGCCTTGTTGAAAGAACAAGCGCTGGCGTTGGCGGACAAGTGATGAAAGAAAAAGAGCTGCCTGATCACGGCAGCTCTTTTTTGTTGGCGCACGATGTCCGCTGTTGCTGCAGCGCTTTGTAATACTGCCCTTTCTCGACATATTCGCGGCGGATGCGCTCCATTTCACGGATGTCGTCTTCCGTCAGTTCGCGGACGACTTTCGCCGGCCGGCCGAGGGCGAGCGTGTTGGGCGGAATTTTTTTGCCCGGCGGCACTAAACTGCCGGCGCCGATAAACGCGCCTTCCCCGATTTCCGCGCGGTCCAAAATGATCGAGCCCATGCCGATGAGCGCGTTTTTGCGAACGATGGCGCTGTGCAAAATGACTTGATGGCCGACTGTTACACCGTCTTCAATGATAAGCGGATTGTTTGGACTTTGATGCAAAATTGAGTTATCTTGAATATTGACCCGGTTGCCAATCACCGTTGGCGCCACATCGCCGCGAATGACGGTATTGAACCAAATGCTCGTCTCTTCGCCGATCACGACATCGCCGGTGATCGTCACATAGTCGGCGATAAAGGCGGAGGCGGCAATTTGCGGCGTTTTGCCTTTGTATGGGTAAATCATGGGCGTTCGTTCCTTTCTGCTGCAAAATCGATCGTTCACCATGTATTGTACAACGCTGCGTCCAAATCGCCAACGAAAGTGAGCGCGCCTGGTCGGGATTGGTGAAAAACGTTTCGTTTCGCCCGATGAGTGGTTGGGATCGGGAAAGAAGATCCGATTTCACAAAGCTTCTCAACGTGAGAAGAACCGTTGTTGAGCGGTTTTTTCATTCCATCGCCAACCCTTTTATGGTTTGCCCCGCCCGCATTGATGGCAATACTGGAAGACGAGATCGCAGGCTGTTCAGACGCGAAACGATTTTGGTTGCTGATAAGATGGAAATGCTAGGAGACGAGACCATGGTGTTTGCACCTGAGGTGAGCCGATTGAACATTCCGAAAAACCCCATCGCCTTGATGAAAATGGTGTATCGTGACGTGCTTCCGCTTGTCCACCGCGAGCTTGCCTATTGGCGGCGCCAGGCCGAGCGCATTCCCGACCCGGAATTGCGGCGCCAGGCCTTGGCGAGCATCGCTTCGAAAACGTTCCATTGCGAAGGCGGCTCCATTTTGGCGCTCTTGGCCGGAGAAAACATGGAGGATTGCATCCGCTTTATCGTGGCTTACCAGACGATCAGCGATTATTTGGATAATTTGTGCGACCGCAGCACCTCGCTCGATCCGCTCGACTTTCGCGCCTTGCACGATTCGATGCCGGACGCTTTGACGATCGGCGCGGAGCCGTCGAACTATTACCGCCATCGCCGCGAACAGGAAGACGGCGGCTATTTGCCGGCGCTCGTCCGCACGTGCCAAGAGGTGCTCGAGACGGTGCGCCATTATGAGACGATCGCCCCATTTTTGCATGAATTGGCCGGATATTATTGCGACTTGCAAGTGCATAAACATGTCGAAGCGAGCGAGCGGGTGCCGCGGCTGGAGAAATGGTTCGCGCAATACAAAGACGCCTTGCCGCCGATGGAATGGTATGAGTTTTCCGCCTGCTCCGGTTCGACGCTCGGCATTTTCTGCCTCGTCGCCTATGCGTTTGGCGAATCGCTGCCGCCGGAGATGGCGAGACAAGTGCGCGACGGTTATTTTCCGTACATTCAAGGACTGCACATTTTGCTCGACTATTTGATCGACCAGGAGGAAGACCGGGACGGCGGCGATTTAAACTTTTGCTTTTACTATCCGAATGAAACGGTGATGCTTGAGCGGCTTTGCCATTTCATCGAAGAGGCCGACCGCCATGTCGGCGCCCTTCCGCACGGCGAGTTTCACCGCCTTATTCACCGAGGGCTTCTTGGGTTGTATTTGTCGGATGCCAAGGTGAAAAAGCAGCGCGGGCTGCGCCGGCTGGCGCGCCGGCTCGTCCGCGCCGGCGGGGCGGCGTCGCAGTTTTTCTATTGGAACGGAAAAGCATACCGCTTTTGGCAGGAGCGGCAAAAACGGCTGTCCTTTTCATAAGGGCGGCTGTTTGCTTGTATTGGCAAGAGCAGTGGTTCGTCGGCGGATCGGACGGAATCAGGCGCCCCCATCCGCCCGATTCTCGAGCGCGAGCAAAAACGGCGGGTTGTTTTGCCGATTGATGAATTCGTATTTCAAGGCATGGACGCGCCGTTGATCAAGAGAACGGACGTAATCAAGGAGCGCGTCGCGTTCGCGCTTTCCTTCCGGATGGCCGTGGTAGACGACAAGAACGATGACGCCGCCCGGCTTCATGACGGAAAGCAACTGGCGGACCGCTTCGATCGTCGATTCCGGCTGGGTGACGATTTGCTTATTGCCGCCCGGCAAATAGCCGAGGTTGAACACCGCGCCGGCGATGCGCCCGTGTACATCGGCGGGAAGCGCCTCAAGCAGTTCACTATGGCTTCGCTCGAACAACGTCGCCCGCCCGCATAGCCCATGTTCCGCGAGGCGGGCGGAAGCGGCGGTGATGGCCTCAGGCTGAATGTCAAAGCCGAACACATGGCCTGTCTCCCCGACGCGTTCGGCCAAATACACGGTGTCGTGCCCGTTGCCGACGGTCGCGTCGACGGCGATGTCGCCTTCGTTGACCGCTTGATCAAGCAAAAAGCGGGCAAACGGCAAAATGTTCATCAAAGCCATCGGTTGGCCCCTCCTTGTGATCGTTTCATCGTTTACGTTGGCAGGCGTGGCGTTGCGCCAAAGTGTCGGATGCCATCGCTTTTCCCCTAAACTTTCCATCCTCTGCGCCGGCGTGACAGAAAACCTTGAGCTGACCGACATTGATCGAGCTGAACGAAGATCCTCACGTCGGCATTGTAACAAAAACTTCATGGAAAATCGACCGCTGCCAATCATTGGCGTGATACGGCCGGCCTATGCGGCGCATAGTAAACATGAGGGAATATCACGAAACGAGGTGAGCGCATGGCGACAAGACAATCCGTTGAGGAATTTTTGCAGCGGTGTGAAGATGTGATCCGCTACGCGAAAGAGCAATATACGGAAGCGCAAAAGCAGGAGCATTACAACATCACCGAATACACCAACGCCCAGCAGATGCTCGAGCAGACGGTCATCGATTTAGCGCACTTGGCGCGAAGCTGCAACGCCCAGCAGCGTGAGCAGCTGCATCGGATGCGGCTCCAGCTCGAGCAATTGCAAAATGACATGATTTTGCTTGACCGCTGAAACGAGGAGGAACACAACATGAAGCGACGCTTGAAACAAACGAATCCGGAACAAAAAACACGCAACGGCCAAAACAATAACGATTTGGAGCTTGGTCAAGACTTTGACCCGGTGAAGCTGGCGAAAAAGCAATACGAGGAAACGGGCGGCCAACCGATCCGCTCCAAGCAGCGGAACGGGTGACGACAAGCCAAAGGGGCGAAAGCCGCTCCGTCTTGTTCTTCTTTTCGCGCAGGAGCCCCGCTTCAAAAGCCATTGTTTCCGTGGGGAGTTAGTTTGGCAAAAAAGTGGCGGACGCATCGGAACGCTCCGCCTTTTTGATTGCATTTTTTCCTGTTTTCCCCTACAATTATTTCGGAACTCAAAATAAAAACCAGAAAAGGATGATGACCGATGCCCCGCGCTCTTTGGTGGCTACTTGTCGGCATGGCGCTCAATGTGACAGGGGCGTCGTTTCTATGGCCGCTAAACACGATCTATTTGCACGAACAGCTCGGCCAGCCGCTCGCTGTCGCTGGTGTCGTGCTCATGCTCAACTCTGGGGGAAGCGTCATCGGCAGCTTGGCCGGCGGCTTTTTGTTTGACCGGATCGGCGGGTTTCGCGTTTTGTTGGCCGGAGCGGTGTTGACGATGGCCGCGCTCGGCGGCTTAAGCGTTTGGCACGGTTGGCCGCATTATGCGGTGTTTTTGGCGTTTGTCGGCGTTGGCAGCGGCGTCGTCTTTCCGGCGGCGTCGGCGTACGCCGGGGCGATTTGGCCGGAAGGGGGGCGGCGGGCGTTCAACGCCTTGTATGTCGCGCAAAACATCGGCGTCGCCGTCGGGTCGGCGCTTGGCGGGCTTGTCGCTTCATATTCGTTCTCGCTCGTTTTTTTCGCCAATCTTTTGTTGTATGCCGCGTTTTTGTTTACGGTTGTGGCCGGGCTGCGCCGCGTTCCGCTCTTGCCGCCGCCGAGAAAGAAACGATCCGGAGAAGCGGAAAGAGCGCCATCCCGCTCCGCGGGCTGGGCGCTTGCCCTCCTTTGCGCCGGCTATGGACTGTGTTGGTTGAGCTATGTCCAATGGTCGACGACGATCGCCGCCTATACACGCGAGCTCGGGATACCAGTCGGGCAGTACAGCTTGCTTTGGACGATCAACGGGGCGTTGATCGTCTTGGCCCAGCCGCTGTTGTCAGCGGTCATCCGCCGCTTCATGCCGACGTTGAAGCGGCAAATCGTGATCGGTTTTTTTATTTTCGCCGTTTCGTTTGCCATGCTGTTGGGGGCGCATTCGTTTGCAGAGTTTGCCGCGTCCATGATGGTGCTCACGATCGCCGAGATGATCGTCTGGCCGGCGATTCCGGCCGCGGTGAACGAATGGGCGCCCCCGGGGAAAGCCGGGTTTTACCAAGGAATCGTCAACGGGACGGCCACGGCCGGACGGATGATCGGACCGGTCATCGGCGGCTCGGTCGCCGATCTGTTTGGAATGAAACTGCTCATCATGATGTTAGCATTGTTTGCCTTATTGGCGGTGCTGGCCGCGCTTTTGCATGATCGTCGGCTCCCGAAGCGGACGGAGAACGCGGATGAAAAAACCGCGGCTTCCGTATAGATTTCGGCTTGCAATTGATCGACAAATTTTTTAAAATAATAATAAATTTGTCATTCTGTCCACTCATCGCTCGATTCATCCTATTTCGCGCAGGAGACTCCCACTTCAACGACCAAAGGGAGTAAGTGGGAGAGGAATGTGCGTTCCCCCTTTCTTTTGTGTATGATAGAATAAAGACGTGGAGAAAACTGTTAAATAAAGGCACTCCAATAACGGCTGCTCGATGGATGGAGTTGGTTGCAGGAAACGTTGCAACCGTAAAACATGAGCGTAGGTCTGTCTGTTGTGTGTGGAAGCCAAGTACTGCCAACAGACACACCGAGAGAATCGGTAACGATGCAGGCATGACCTGCGTCGTTGGGTAGTCGTCAACCTGCCCCCTGATGCAACCCCAAGTCAAGGAAGGAGGACGAAGTCCGTTTGCACTTCTGGGGAGTTGCAAGCCCCCACTTCAAGCGTTAGCGAAGTGGGGGTAGTTGACGTGCGAATAAGGCGAATAACGGTGAAGAGGAGCAGTAGCGGGCCCGACGGACGGCAGAGAGTTGACGGATGGTGCGAGTCAACCGAAGTCGGCTCGTGAACTCGCCTCGGAGTTGCCGGCGTGAACGGTCATCGACAGCGCCGGCCGTCCATCCGCGTTAAGGAAGAAAGCGGGTGCGCCGTTTGGCGCGCCAAAAAGGGTGGTACCGCGGGAAGCGCGCCTCTCGTCCCTTTGCTGTGGGGATGGGGGGGTTTTTTTGTACATATTTTCGTCAATGATGCAAGTAGAACTTGATAGGAGGAGTGCTGCGATGAGCTTCAACCACCGCGAAATTGAACAAAAATGGCAGGACTATTGGGAGAAAAACAAAACGTTCCGCACGTCCGATGATGATGACAAGCCGAAGTTTTACGTTCTCGACATGTTCCCGTATCCATCCGGCGCCGGCTTGCACGTCGGCCATCCGGAAGGATATACGGCGACCGATATTTTGGCGCGCATGAAGCGGATGCAAGGGTACAACGTCCTTCACCCGATGGGCTGGGACGCGTTCGGGCTGCCGGCCGAGCAATATGCGCTCGATACCGGCAACGACCCGGCGGAGTTTACGCAAAAAAACATCGACAATTTCCGCCGGCAAATCAAATCGCTTGGCTTTTCGTACGACTGGGACCGGGAGATCAATACGACCGACCCGAACTATTACAAATGGACGCAATGGATTTTCTTGAAGCTGTATGAAAAAGGGCTCGCCTACATGGATGAAGTGCCGGTCAACTGGTGCCCGGCGCTCGGCACGGTGCTGGCGAACGAAGAGGTGATCAACGGCCGGAGCGAGCGCGGCGGGCATCCGGTCATCCGCAAGCCGATGCGGCAATGGATGCTGAAAATCACCGCCTATGCCGACCGCTTGCTTGAAGATTTGGAAGAGCTCGACTGGCCGGAAAGCATTAAGGAGATGCAGCGCAACTGGATTGGCCGTTCGGAAGGAGCGGAAATCGAGTTCGCCGTCGACGGCCATGACGAAACATTCACCGTGTTCACGACGCGTCCGGATACGCTGTTTGGCGCGACGTACACCGTCTTGGCGCCGGAGCATCCGCTCGTTGAAAAAATCACGACGCCGGAGCAAAAGCCAGCCGTTGACGCCTACTTAAAGGAAATTCAAAGCAAAAGCGACCTTGAGCGCACCGATTTGGCGAAAGAAAAAACGGGCGTGTTCACCGGCGCGTACGCCATTCACCCGGTCACCGGCGATCGGCTTCCGATTTGGATCGCTGACTACGTCTTGATGAGCTACGGCACCGGAGCGATCATGGCCGTGCCGGCGCACGATGAGCGCGACTACGAGTTTGCGAAAAAATTCCACTTGCCGATGAAAGAAGTCGTCGCCGGCGGGAATATCGAAAAGGAAGCGTACACCGGAGATGGCGAGCATATCAACTCCGAGTTTTTGAACGGCTTGAACAAGCAGGAAGCGATCGACAAAATGATCGCCTGGCTTGAGGAGCACGGCAAAGGGCGGAAAAAAGTGTCGTACCGGCTGCGCGACTGGCTGTTCAGCCGCCAGCGCTACTGGGGCGAGCCGATTCCGATCATCCATTGGGAAGACGGCACGATGACGCCGGTGCCGGAAGAGGAATTGCCGCTTGTGCTGCCGAAAACGGATGAAATCCGTCCGTCGGGAACGGGCGAGTCGCCGCTGGCCAACATCGAAGAATGGGTCAATGTTGTCGACCCGAAAACCGGGAAAAAAGGGCGGCGCGAAACGAACACGATGCCGCAATGGGCTGGAAGCTGCTGGTATTATTTACGCTACATCGACCCGCACAACGACAAGCAGCTCGCCGATCCGGAAAAGCTGAAAAAGTGGCTGCCGGTCGATGTTTACATCGGCGGGGCGGAGCACGCGGTTTTGCATTTGCTTTATGCCCGCTTCTGGCATAAGTTTCTCTATGACCTTGGCATCGTGCCGACGAAAGAACCGTTCCAAAAGCTGTTCAACCAAGGGATGATTTTAGGCGAAAACAACGAAAAAATGAGCAAATCAAAAGGCAACGTCGTCAACCCGGACGACATCATCGAAAGCCATGGGGCCGACACCTTGCGGCTGTATGAAATGTTCATGGGGCCACTTGAGGCGTCGATCGCTTGGTCGACGAAAGGGCTTGACGGGGCGCGGCGCTTCCTCGACCGCGTCTGGAGACTCTTTGTCACCGAGAATGGCGAACTGAACCCGAACATTGTCGACGAACCGGCGAACGATACGCTCGAGCGCATCTATCACCAAACGGTGAAAAAAGTGACGGAAGACTATGAAGCGCTCCGCTTTAACACCGCCATTTCGCAGCTTATGGTGTTCATCAACGAAGCGTACAAAGCGGAGCAAATGAAAAAAGAATACATGGAAGGCTTCGTCAAGCTCTTGTCGCCGGTCTGCCCGCACATCGGCGAGGAGCTGTGGCAAAAGCTTGGCCACACGGACACGATCGCCTATGAACCGTGGCCGACGTATGATGAAACGAAGCTTGTGGAAGACGTCGTGGAAATCGTCGTGCAAATCAACGGCAAAGTGCGGTCGCGCTTGCACGTGCCCGTTGACTTGCCAAAAGAAGCGCTCGAGGAGCGGGCGCTCGCCGATGAAAAAATCAAAGAGCAGCTTGAGGGCAAAACCGTGCGCAAAGTGATCGCCGTCCCCGGCAAGCTCGTCAATATCGTCGCCAACTGATGATGAGGGCGGGCTTCGGCCCGCTCCCTATCCACCAACGAAAGGGGTCGATCTGCCATGGAAGAGATCAAGGAAATCACGCCGGCTGAAGTGAAAGAAAAACTCGAACGCGGGGAAAAGCTGAACATTGTCGATGTGCGCGAAGACGAGGAAGTCGCCCTCGGCATGATCCCCGGCGCCAAACATATTAAAATGGGCGACATCCCCGATCGGCTTGAGGAATTCGACCGCAACGAAGAATATATTTTCGTCTGCCGCTCCGGACGGCGGAGCGAAAACGTCTGCCGCTACTTGCAAGAGCTTGGCTATCGCGTCCGCAACATGACGGGCGGCATGCTCGAGTGGGAAGGCGAAACAGTGCCGAAGCGATAAGCGCTTCCGGCTCAAAGAACAGGGCATGGCGGCGGGCCGTCATCCAAGTGATCCCGTTTTTGTCGAGACCAAAACGACGGAACGTGTCAGCGGATGGGAAATGGATCCATCCGAACGGCCCCGTTCAGTCAAGAGGCAGAGGAATGGCTGGCTGCCGCGGGCCTTTTCATGCGTCGGCGGCTTGCGCTTCCCCGGTCCGCTTGCGGGGTAGGAGCGAAAAAGCGTCCCAGCTTTTAGGGGCGCTTTTTCCATTTTGTTTTAGTACCAAAGTGTGATGCAAGAAAAAAAAGGAAAGGATATAATTTTCGGTAAAATCAGACACTTGTTCGAAGGAGGAGCTCTCTGTTGAAACTCGGCGACCGCTTGAAATTCGCCCGCTTGATGAAAGGCCTGACCCAAGAAGAAACGGCTGAAGGCATTATTTCGGTTTCTTATTTATCGAAAATTGAGAATAACCAAGTCATACCGAGCCAAGAGGTGCTCGAATGGCTGTTTCGGCGGCTGGACATCCGGCCGGGTGGAAACGAAACAATGCCTTCATGGTTCGAATGGGTGATGTCGTGGTATAAGGCGATGACGAACCGTGATGTGCCTGCCGCGCGGGAACTGTATGAAACGGTCAAAGAACGATGCGAGCAGTCTGGGGATGCCGAAGCCATGATTTATTTTCAGCTGATGCGAATCCGGTATTGGCTGCTTCTTGGCGACAAAAAGGGGGCGGAAACGGCGGCGCAAAGCGTGCGGGACTGGTATGGGTCGTTGAGTGATGACATGCGCTATTATTATTGGAAGTTTTTTGGGCTTTTATATTATTGTCAAGAAAAATATGACGACGCCTTGCATTGTTATCAAAAGGCAGAAGAGTTGTTGAAGGGAGAATGGAAAACGAGCGGGGAGGAGGCCGATTTGGCTTACTTGTCGGCGCTTGCATGCAGCCGTCTGTGGAAATGGTTTCAATGCCTTCATTACGCCGAGCGCGCGCTGGCGCTCAGCCAGGCGGAATACGACTTGCGGCGGAGCGCCGAATGCCATGTGCTGCTGGCGATTTGCCATCGGCGCTGCGGGGAGATCGATAAAGCGGTTGACCATTGTCTGCTGGCCCAAAAGGCGGCGAGGATGGTGGATGATCGACGGCTTCTTGGGATTGTGGAACACAATCTCGGCCACTTGAAAGGAATGAAACGTCAATACCGCGAGGCGGTGCAACATTATGAGAACAGTTTGATCTATAAAGAGGCCGCTCCGCTGGATTCCCGGCTCATCACGCTTTTGTCGCTCGTGCGCGTGCATTGTGATGCCAAGCATTATCGCAAAGCGTTGATGGCTGTCGAGGAAGGGTGGAAACAGCTCGAACAAGCCCCTAACGGCGCGTCCGAGCATTATGAGTATTATTTGCATTTTTCCATTTACCGGCTGCTTTTGAGCGAAGAAGATGAACCGTTGGAGCGGCTGCTCAAACAGGAGGCGATTCCCTATTTCCAAAAAAAGAAGGAGTATGACGACGCGTCATTGTATGCCGAATATTTGGCGGATTGTTATATGCGGAGGCGCCAATACAAGCAGGCGGCCCAATATTATCAATTAAGTTGCGCTCTCTTGCGGGCGCAAACAGGCGTTTGAAAGGAGGTGAAGCTCGTGAAAAAGCGGGTCGTTGTGATCATCGTTCTCGCCGTCCTTGGCCTCGCTTCAGCCTTTGGCCAAGGCATCGGGGTGAAAGAAGCGGCTAAAGATGAGCATCCGCCGCCGACGGTGATCGCCCGATAAAAGAAGCGGCTGGATTGGCGCTTTGCCTGTCTGTGTTGATCTTCTTCGAACCGATCCGTCTCCTGTTTTCGCCATGGGGCGAAAGCGGGGGATGAGTCGGTTTTTTGTTTCGTCCGTCAAAGCACGTTCTGTGGAAATCCGTCGGCTCAAGCGAAAAAGATCAATCGTTTTTTCCGCTTGGCAGCTTCGCTGTCGGTCGTGTTTCACTTTGGCTGTTTTGTCGCAGGCGGAAAGCCGCAAAGAGGGAAAAACGGAAAATAGGCTGCCGGATCAGGACGCATGTCGCCCGATCATTTTCCCAATACCCAATCAAAATATATTGTAATAAAATTTTTACTAGAATAAATAATTTGAAAATATAAGAAAGGGGTAAAGGGAATGAACAAACGGGCGATGCTTGGCGCGATTGGGTTGGCGTTTGGATTGATGGCTTGGCCGTTCGGGGCTTCGGCGAAGGAAAAATCAATGGTGTGGAACGAACAGTGGAAGACGCCGTCGTTCGTTTCTGGTTCGCTGTTAAAAGGCGAGGATGCTCCGGAAGAATTGGTTTACCGTTATCTTGATCAAGAGAAGAATACGTTCCAGCTTGGTGGACAAGCCCGCGAACGGCTGAGCTTGATTGGCAAACAAACGGATGAACTCGGCCATACGGTCATGCGTTTTGAACAGCGCTATCACGGCATCCCAGTGTATGGCGCCGTGCTCGTTGCCCATGTCAACGATGGCGAATTGTCCTCTTTGTCGGGTACGCTCATTCCGAATTTGGACAAACGAACGTTGAAAACAGAAGCTGCCATTTCCATTCAACAAGCGGAAATGATCGCGAAACAAGATGTGGCTGATGCGGTGACGAAAGAACGGCCGGCGGCCGAAGAGGGAAAACCAACGCGGCTTGTCATCTATCCGGATGGGGAGACCCCGCGCCTCGCCTATGAAGTCAATGTCCGCTTTTTAACCCCTGTCCCAGGCAACTGGATCTACATGATCGATGCCGCAGACGGAAAAGTGTTGAACAAATGGAACCAAATGGACGAGGCGAAGCCGGGCGGCGGGCAGCCGGTCGCCGGCACGTCGACGGTCGGCGTGGGCCGCGGTGTGTTGGGGGATCAGAAATATATCAATACGACGTATTCCTCGTATTATGGCTACTACTATTTGCAAGACAATACGCGCGGCAGCGGCATTTTTACGTATGACGGACGAAACCGCACCGTTTTGCCCGGCAGCTTATGGGCCGATGTCGACAATCAATTTTTCGCCAGCTATGACGCGGCGGCCGTGGACGCCCATTATTACGCCGGCGTCGTGTATGATTACTACAAAAATGTGCACGGCCGGCTAAGCTATGACGGCAGCAACGCCGCCATCCGTTCGACCGTCCATTACGGCCGCGGCTACAACAACGCGTTTTGGAATGGTTCGCAAATGGTGTACGGCGATGGCGACGGACAGACGTTTTTGCCGTTTTCCGGCGGCATTGACGTCGTTGGGCATGAGTTGACCCATGCGGTGACGGATTATACGGCCGGGCTTGTTTACCAAAACGAATCCGGCGCCATCAATGAAGCGATGTCCGATATTTTCGGCACGCTCGTGGAGTTCTACGCCAACCGCAACCCGGACTGGGAGATCGGCGAAGACATTTACACGCCGGGAATTGCCGGCGACGCGCTTCGCTCCATGTCGGATCCGGCGAAATACGGCGATCCGGATCATTATTCCAAACGGTACACCGGCACACAAGACAATGGAGGAGTCCATACAAACAGCGGCATCATCAATAAAGCGGCGTACTTGCTCAGCCAAGGCGGCGTCCATTACGGCGTAAGCGTCACCGGCATCGGCCGCGACAAAATGGGGAAAATTTTCTACCGGGCGCTTGTCTACTATTTGACGCCGACGTCGAACTTCAGCCAGCTGCGCGCGGCCTGCGTGCAAGCGGCCGCTGATTTGTACGGGTCGACAAGCCAAGAAGTCAACTCGGTGAAACAGGCGTTCAATGCGGTTGGAGTGTATTAAGACGAATGAAGTTTCTGACGTCACGCGTCCCGCTGTTCGAGGGCGCGTGACGCCTTTTGTGGGCAGGATTTTCCCTAAATGCGTGGAAAAGGAAAAAGAAAACGGGGGAATGGAGATGTACAAAGTGAAAGTGTTTGATAAAGAGCATGAAAAAGATTTGGAAGCGGCGGTCAATGATTTTTTAGCCCGATTGAAAGACGGACAGTTGATCGATGTCAAGTACAGTGTGGCGGCGATGGAATCGGAAGGCGAGCAAATCTACTGTTTTTCCGCCATGGTCATTTACCGGACTTGACACTCCACACGGCTCCAGACCGTGGGATTCTTTGGGCCGTTTTCGTGCTGATCCCCCCAAAGCGGGCGACGCTTTTTTCATTGCGGCATTTCCATTTCAGGCGGCGAAATTTTGCGATCGCCCGCCTTGAAGACGGGCGTTGTCGGAATGTCAGCGGACGCCCCGGAGCACCCGAGGGGCATGAGGACGGCGGTCAATTCGTTGCTGTCTGCCCCGCGGAGCCGCTCGCCCCGTTTTTTTCCGCCAATGCATAGCGGGCGGCGTTCACGCCGGCGAGCCGCCCGGTGACAAGGGCGGCGGTGATGTTGTAGCCGCCCGTGTAGCCGTGAATGTCCAAAATTTCCCCGCAAAAGTAAAGGCCGGCCATGCATTTGGAGGCCATTGTTTTCGGCTCAATTTCTTTGACCGACACGCCGCCGCCGGTGACGAATGCTTTCTCAAGCGGCAGCGTGCCGTGGACGTAAAAGGTAAATTGTTTGCACTGTCGGACAAACGCCCGCAGCGCCTCATGGCCGACCGTGCCGGCAGAGGCGTGCGGGTCGATGCCGGCCCGCTCGAGCAAAAAGACGGCGTACCGCTCGGGAAGCACCGTTTTGGCGATCGTTTTCATCGCCTTTTTCGGCTCCTCTTTGCACAGCTTGGCGAACTGTTGAAACAGTTCTTCCTGCGTCACGTCCGGAAGCGCGTCGATGCTCATTTTGACCGCGCCGTCCGTCGCTTTTTTCAACGCCTTAACGACAAACTGGCTGCAGCGGAGAGCAGCTGGGCCGGAAATGCCGAAGTGCGTAAACAGCATATCCATCCGGTGGGTGATGATCGGTTTGCCATTCGGCTTTAAGACGCTTAACGCGACGTCGCGCAGCGACAAGCCTTGCAGCGTCCGCTCTCGGATGAACGGCTCATGCGAGACGATCGGAACTTCGGTTGGAAACAATTCGGTCACCGTGTGGCCCGCTTTTTCCGCCCACGGATAGCCGTCGCCTGTTGAGCCGGTTTGCGGCACCGATTTGCCGCCGACGGCGACGACAACCGCACGGGCGTGGATCGTCTCCCCGCTTTTCAGCGTGACACCGACTGTTTTTCCTTGTTCATACAACACGTCCGCCACTGGCGATTCAAGCCGAACATCGACGCCAAGGCGCGACAATTCGCGAACAAGCGCGTCGACGACCGACTGGGCGCTGTCGCTTTTAGGAAACATGCGGCCGTGGTCTTCCTCCTTGAGCGGCACGCCGAGCCGCTCAAAAAAGCGGATGATGTCTTCATTGTTAAATACGGAAAAGGCGCTGTATAAAAAGCGGCCGTTGCCGGGAATATGGCGGACCATTTCATCCACCGGCAGCCGATTCGTCACGTTGCAGCGTCCGCCGCCGGAGATGGCGAGCTTGCGCCCGAGCTTCGTTCCTTTTTCCAACAAGAGCACCTTCGCCCCTTCTTCGCCGGCGCCGATGGCCGCCATGAGCCCGGACGGACCGCCGCCGATGATGATGACGTCGTATCCCATGTTCATTCCACCCTCTCTTTCTGCGCGTGGCCGATATTTTTCGTTCCATTGACAACTATGGTAAAATAGATACGTTGTTATTTTCAACGTCCATGGCTAGGGAAGGGGTCATATGTCAACATCGAAGCTGCTGCGCGGCACGTTTATTTTAACGGCTGGCGTGATGATTTCTCGCCTTCTTGGTTTATTTTACGTCATCCCGTTTTACCATCTTGTCGGCGAGCGTGGCGGGGCGTTGTACGGATACGGCTATGTGCCGTACCAAATTTTTTTGAGCTTGGCGACCGGCGGGCTGCCGGTGGCGGTGTCAAAGTTTGTGTCGAAATACAACGCGCTTGGGGAATACGGCGTCGGCTATCGGCTCTTTCGCTCCGGCCTTGTCTTGATGATCGCAAGCGGCATCGCCTCATGGCTCATTTTGTACGCCCTGGCGCCCATCTTGGCGCCGCACGTCATCGATGCGAAAACGAACGTCAACTCGGTCGACGACGTCACGGCCGTCATCCGCGCGGTCAGCTTTGCGCTCCTCATCGTGCCGGTGATGAGCTTGATCCGCGGATTTTTCCAAGGACATGAGTCGATGGGCCCGACGGCGCTGTCGCAAGTCGTCGAACAAATCGCGCGCATCGCGTTTTTGCTTGGGGCGTGCTACGTCATTTTGCGCCTGATGGACGGCTCGATCGTCTCCGCTGTGAGCGCGGCGACGTTTGCCGCGTTTGTCGGGGCGGCGGCGGGGCTTTTGGTGTTGCTTGTCTATTGGTGGAAGCGGCGTCCGTATTTGCAGTCGCTGCTTGCGCGTGACCGCGGCGAAGCGGACGTATCGCTTTTGGCGATGTACAAAGAGCTGCTTCTGTCGTCCATTCCGTTTGTGTTTGTCGGCTTGTCGATGTCGCTGTACCAGCTCGTCGATCAGTTTACGTTCAATCACGCGATGGCGGCGGCGGGCCGCGGGAACATCTCGGAGCACGCGTATTCCGTGTTCAACATGTGGGCGCAAAAGCTCGTCATCATACCAGTGACGCTCGCGACCTCGTTCAGCTTGGCGCTCATCCCGACGATTACGAAAGCGTATGTCGCGCAAGATCGGAAAGCGCTGCGGCAATATTTGAACCAGACGTTTCAAGTGCTCATGTTTTTAACGCTCCCGGCGGTGATTGGCATGGCGGTGCTTGCAGGGCCGGTGTACAGCTCGTTTTACAGCTATGATCCGCTTGGTGAACAAGTGTTGCGCTGGTATGCGCCGGCGGCGATTTTGTACGCATTGTTTTCCGTGACGGCCGCCATCATGCAAGGCATCAACGAGCAGCGGTTTACGGTCGTCAGTTTGGCTGCCGGCTTGCTTGTGAAGCTTTTGCTCAACACGCCGCTCATTATGAAAGGGTCGGCCGTCGGAGCCATTGCGGCCACGATGGCGGGCTATTTCGTCTCGGTGGCGTTCAACTTATGGGTCATTCAGCGCCGCACGCGCTACCGCTATCGGTTTGTCGCCCGCCGGACGGCGTTTATGGCCATCCTGACGGCGGCGATGTCAGCGGCGGTTATGGGGGTCGAGGCGTTGGCGTCCCGATGGATCGATTACCGCGCCGGCACCGCTGAATCGGTGGGCGCTGTTTCCATCGGCGCAGCGGTCGGGGCGGCCGTCTACTTGTTTCTCAGCATCCGCTCCGGGTTGTTTTCGGCGCTGTTTGGCGACCGGTTTGCGTTTTGGCGCCGGAAAGAGAAAAAGGCGGTATCGTAGACGAGGGTGTATGGGGGGATCGGCCGTTGACCGGACGGCCGTTTCCTAGAAGCGGCTCGTTTAGGCCGGGAGCCCGGCGGACGGCGCTTCTTGCGAACGTCGCGGCGCCCGAGCGAAAGGGTTCGACGACGGCTGTTTTTCGCCCTCCCCCATGCCGTTCGGCTTGCGGCAAAAAAAGAAGAAGGCGGTCGTCCCCGCCTTCTTTCTCCATTTCGCTTACGACAGGCCGAGCCGGCGTTCGATGCGATCGAGGCGGCTTTCCACCCGGTCGAGCCGGCGGTCGAGCCGTTCGACGGCCCGCTCAAGCCGTTCGATGCGCCGCGCCCAGTTGGCGAATGGCCCGCCTGGGTATCCGGGCCAAAATTGGCTGGCTGGCGGCTGTTGACGGTAATCATCCAACGTTGGGACATAATAGTAATATTCATTCATCGGCAAATCCCCCTTCTTGATGTTTCCTTCACAGTGTATGGGGGGAAGGCGGAAGCGGACTAGATGAACGCCTAATGAAGGCCATATTTTTAGGAGGGAGATTTGTGGAGCTGCGCATTGACAAGCTGCTCGCCCATATGGGGTATGGGACGAGGAAGGAAGTGAAAAAGCTGCTCAAGTCCGGAGCGGTGAAAGTGGATGGCGCGCCGGTTCGTGATGCGAAAACGAAAGTGCGGCCGGATGAGCAAATCGTGACCGTTTGGGGAGAAACGGTCGAGTACAAGCCATTCATTTACTTGATGATGAATAAGCCTTCGGGGGTCGTTTCCGCGACGGAAGATGCCGTGGAAGAGACGGTCGTCGATTTGCTTGAAGAAGAAGACCGGGCATTTTCCCCGTTTCCGGTCGGGCGGCTTGACAAAGATACAGAAGGGCTGCTGCTCTTGACGAATGACGGCCAGCTCGCCCATCAGCTGTTGTCGCCGAAAAAACACGTGCCGAAAACGTATTTTGCCGTCGTGGACGGGGAAGTGACGGAAGCGGATGTCGCGGCGTTTCAGCGCGGCGTCGTCCTTGATGACGGCTATGAAACAAAGCCGGCCAAGCTCGTTGTGTTGAAATCCGGCCTTCGTTCCGATGTCGAGGTGACGATCACCGAAGGGAAGTTCCATCAAGTGAAGCGGATGTTCCAAGCGGTCGGCAAGCGGGTCGTCTATTTAAAACGAATTCAAATGGGGCCGCTGCCGCTTGACCCGGATTTGGCCGTCGGCGAGTATCGGGAATTGACGGATGAAGAGGTGGGCATGTTGAAGCAATACCGGCCAGAGACGGACGAAAAAAAAGGAACCTGACGCGGTTCCTTTTTTATGGAAAAATAGTGGATATTCATCTGTGGAAAAATGGTTTGCGTTCATCTCTCATCTTGCCTACCCTATTGGCACCGGGTTTACGAAGAGATGCGCACTTTTTTGTTTGTGGTCGTCCATTTGCCCTTGCTTGGGCTGCGAACGAGATCGTTGTACATAAGCACGTTCAAGTCGCGCTGGATCGTTCGTGGGGTGGTGCCGAACTCATCAACAAGCTCTTGGGTCGTAACCGTTCCTTTTTCGCTAATGTACATATACACGGATTTGATGCGGGTAAGCATCCGATGTGTTGAAGGTTTCAAAAGACCACTCCCTATCTTAGCATCATTCGCATGGCACAACCGACCGCTAGCAGATGAGAGATGTCTTTGTCTGTTTACTACCATTGTACACGAAATGAGAGGGAAAATGCTACCCGGTTGCCTCTATTCACGAAAAATTTCAACATTTTGTCATGAAACGGAAATCGATTTGCAACGAATGAAACATTTTGACTTCCTGTTTTTGATATGATACGTTGGCAACAAAGGGTGTTGAATAAGGAAAGGAAGAATGGCGTTGAACATCGACTGGATGAACGAAGCGAAGAAACGAAAAGACGATCTTGTCCGCGACGTGCAAGCGCTTGTCCGCATTCCGAGCGTCCGCGATGACGGCGGGGCGAAACCGGGTGCGCCGTTTGGGCCCAAGGTGGCCGAGGCGCTTGAGCATATGCTTCGCCGCGGCCGGGAGGAAGGGTTTCGCATCAAAAATGTGGACGGGTTTGCCGGGCATATCGAAATGGGGCATGGGGAGAAACTTGTCGGCGTGCTCGGCCATATCGACGTCGTGCCGCCTGGGGACGGCTGGACGATGGATCCGTTTGCCGCTGAGGTGCGCGATGGCCGCCTTTACGGGCGCGGCGCGATCGATGACAAAGGGCCGACCGTCGCGGCGTTTTACGCGATGAAAATCATCCTTGAACTCGGGCTGCCGCTTGGCAAGCGGGTGAGGCTCATCATCGGGGGCGATGAGGAAAGCGACTGGCGCTGTGTGGAGCATTATTTTCGCCATGAGGAAATGCCGGATGTCGGATTTGCGCCGGATGCTGATTTCCCGATCATTTATGCTGAAAAAGGAATCATTGACGCCGATTTGGCATACCGCCCGCTTGAATCGGTGGAGGCGGAAGGGCTCGCGCTTGCCTCATTCCAAGCCGGGCGCCGCTACAATATGGTGCCGGATGCGGCCGAAGCGG
Source organism: Geobacillus sp. CAMR5420 (assembly GCF_000691465.1). Classification (NCBI taxonomy): domain Bacteria; kingdom Bacillati; phylum Bacillota; class Bacilli; order Caryophanales; family Anoxybacillaceae; genus Geobacillus; species Geobacillus sp. CAMR5420. The sequence goes on along the minus strand of NZ_JHUS01000057.1, from coordinate 17,436 downwards.
TGGTGGAAAGAGCGGGACGGACGGAGGAGCTGCTTGGCCTCTATGAACAGTTTTGCCGGGAGCGCGGCGTAAAGGGGAGCATGAGGCAAAGCGAAGGGGCCGTCGTCTTTCAATTGGAAGGGGTGTCCGCTCATGGCGCCGAGCCGGAGCGCGGCAAAAACGCCGGCGTCTATTTGGCTCAGTTTTTGGCGTCGCTTCCGCTCGATGGCCGAAGCCGGCCGTTCGTTCAGTTTGTGGCCTCCGCCTTTTTCGGCGATGCCCGCGGCCGGCGGCTCGGCCTTGCGTATCGGGACGAACAAAGCGGCGACTTGACGGTCAACGTCGGGGTGCTGTCGTATGACCGGCGGCATGGCGGAACGATTGGGCTGAACATCCGCTATCCGGTGACGGCCGACGGTGACGCGATCCGCCGGACGCTCGCCGGCGCTGCGGCTGAACATGGATTCGCGCTCAGCCGGTTCAGCGATACGAAGCCTCATTATATCGATCCGAGCCACGAGCTTGTCCGCACGCTTCAGCGCGTCTACGAAGAGCAGACGGGCGAGCCGGCCCGGCTTTTGGCCATCGGCGGCGGCACATACGCCCGCGCCTTGACCGCCGGGGTGGCGTTTGGCGCGTTGTTTCCGGGCCGTCCGGATGTCGCCCACCAGAAAGATGAGTATATCGAAATCGACGATTTGGTGAAAGCGACCGCCATTTACGCGCAGGCGATCTATGAGCTGGCAAAATAAACGGCGGTCCGCCGCCCCGGCGAAAAAGAGAGCGGGGCGGGCGTTGTTTTAATGAAAGGGGGAACGGGATGGAAGCGGTATTCAAACGGGGGGCGGCGGCACGAAAACCGGTGTTTCCGCTCTTTTATTTTCTCATCTTTTTTGCTTTTGGCGCCTTGTTTCCGCTTTTGTCCGTCTATTTGCAGGAAGAGGCGCGCCTTCCGGGGGCGGCGATCGGCTGGATCATGTCGCTTCCCCCGATCGTGACGATGGCGGTCCAGCCGCTTTGGGGGATGGCGACCGATTACACGCGCAAACCGATCGGCCTTTTGATGGCGTCGTTGGTGTTGGCGGCGCTGTTTGGATTGATGTATTCGCTCGCCGGCAGCTACCGGTTGTTTGCTGCGCTCACGGTGCTGCTGTCGGCGATGCAAAGCGCCATCGTTCCGCTTTCTGACAGCCTCGCTCTTCGCCATGTGCACGAACAGGGCGGAAACTACGGGGCGATTCGGCTTTGGGGATCGATCGGGTTTGCCGCGGCGGTGCTGGTTGTCGGATGGCTGTCCGATCATGTCGCGTTTGAGGTCATTTTTTACGCCTTTTCGTTGGCGCTGCTCGCCGCGTCGGTTTTGGCCGCCCGCCTGCCGCGCTACCCGATGGCGGCGCCGGGGGCGTTGACGCTTCGGGATGTGCGCCGGCTGCTGTCCGTCCGCTCGTTTCAGCTCCTGCTTGTCGCAACATTTTTGCTGTTTGGTCCGATTTTGGCCAATAACTCGTATTTCGGGCTGCTCATTCATGAGTTGGGCGGGACGTTAACTGGCATCGGCCTCGCCTTTTTGTTTGCCGCTGGCAGCGAGGCGCCGTTTATGAAAGCGGCGGATCGGCTCATCGGCCGTTTCGGCATGGTGCGGCTTCTTCTATTGGCGGCGCTCATCTCGGCAGTCCGCTGGTTGTCGTATGCGGTCGACCCGCCGCTTTGGTTTGTGTATGCAACGGCGGTCGTCCAAGGCTGCTCCGTAGGTCTGGCGATTCCGACGGCGCTTCAATATGCGCGCCGCTTGGCGCCGGAGCGGGTGCAGGCGACGGCGGTGGCGTTATACTCAGCGGTCGGCAACGGCCTTGGCGCGTGGTTTTGCACGTTGGTGGGCGGATATTTGCTTGAGCGTTGGCAGATCGGCGCTGTCTACTTGTTTTTTAGCATCTGCACGATCGTGGGTGTGCTCGTGCTCCTTTTGCTCGCAAAACGAGAACGAACGGCAGGTGAAGAGAAGTGAAACGAAGCCATTATTTTATCGCTGTTCCGCTGACGTCTGAAGCGAAACAAGCCATTGCCCGATTTTCGGGGGATGCGTCGTCATCGCTGCCGTTTCGCACATGGGTGCATGAAGAGGATTATCATATCACCCTCGCGTTTTTAGGCGATGTGCCGCCGGGGAAAATGGCGCCGCTGTGCGAAGCGATGGCCGCCGTCGCCGCCAAAAGCGCCCCGTTTTCCCTCGCGCTTGCCGGGCTTGGGACGTTCGGGGAGCGGACGGCGCCTCGCGTTTTTTGGCAAGGAGTCGAAACGGAAGAAGCGTTGAATGGATTGCGGCGCGACGTGTATGAAGCGTGCATGAAGCTTGGGTTTTCCTTGGACCGGCGGCCGTTTGCCCCGCATATTACGATCGCTCGCAAATGGCAGGGAGCCGAACCGTTTCACCCGGATCGCCTCCGTTCGCTTGCCGCGGCCAAGGCGGTGTTTTCGGTGCCTGAGATCGTGCTGTATCGGACGAATATGGAACGGACGCCGAAGTACGAAGCGATCGCCGTGTTCCCGTTGCTTGGCGCGCCGATGAATGGCCGGAAATAGCAGGTGAAACAATGGGTCAGCTCGTGAAACTCATGGATTGCATTTCCCGCTACGAAACGGATGTGTACTATTATGTGCCGGAGTTCATCCGGCTGAAGCAGCGGCAATGGGAGCAGGCAAAAGCGCGGTGGCAAGCCGAACGAACGGCTGAGGCTAGCGGATGGCTTGAAACGGGCGAGACGTGGAATGCTTGGCTTGACAAACCGTCATGGTGGGAACGGCTGACGAAACGATGGCGCCGCCGTGCCGCGCTTACGGAAGAAGAGACGTTTTCTCTTGCGCCGATGGCTCGTCCGGCGGCTACTCTGGAGGAATTGAAACAGCAGTTTTTGGATGAGTTGTTCGAGTTGCAGCTGAAATGGGCGAGTTCCACGATGATGTACGTTTCCTCCCTCGATGAAGCCGTGTATGGCGATGAGACGTTGAAATATTTTTTGCAGCGGTTTCCGGATACGCATTTATGCTTTTACCGGCCTGTGGCGATGGTCGGCAAGGCGCCGGTGGAGCTGGAGACGATGATGTTGACGCCATCCGCGCTCTGGTGCATTGCCTTCGTCGAAGGAAGGCCGGACAACATCGTCATGGCGTCAACCGGCCGGTTTTGGGTGGAACAAGCCGGAACGAACGAAACGAGGCTGGTCAACCCGGTCGTGTCGCTGCGGCGGACGGAGCAGATCGTTTCGGAGATTTTTCGCAAACATGAGGTCGATTGGCCGATCCACCTCGTGCTGTTAAACCGCTCCGGCTACATTGACAGCGGCGGTCTTTTTCCGTTTATCCGCTATATTGATAAGCGAAATTATGACGAGTGGTTTTCCCGCCTGCGCCGCTCCGCTCTCCCGCTTCGGCACGGGCAGCTGAAAGCGGCTGAGGCGCTGCTTCGCCATTGCGCCAGCTTTTACGACCGCCGCCATGACGGGAATATGAGCGGCGAGGAAGGGCAACAATAGAAACATCTGTGCATCGATAGGGCGACCGGCCGATGATTTGGCACCGCCCTTTTTCTTTTACGTATGATGGTATTAACGGGAGAAAAAAGGGGTGAACGCACATGCTTCACATCAGCCGAACGTTTGCCGCCTATTTGGACGAGATGGATCAAATCGTTGTGCTTGCGCCGAAATCGCTCGGCTTTGATGGAATGGCGCCGTTTACGCTCGTGGCGCCGAGCGGCGAGGAGATTCCGCTGTCCGTGCAGCACGTCGAGGATGTTGGGGAGACGGTGAAATATGTGTGCCGGTTTGCATCCGCGTTCGAGTTTGGAGCGACATACTGGGTGCGTTCTTGCCGCGGGGAGGAGACCGATGTTCAAATCGGCGCCGTTGTGCGCACTCCCGCATTTGATGATCGGTTTTTCTATGATGGGCCGTTAGGAGCGGAGTATTTCAAAGAACAGACCGTATTTCGCGTCTGGGCGCCGACCGCCACCGCGGTTAGCGTCAAGCTGGTTCATCCGCATCTCGACGAGATCCGCTGCGTGCCGCTTGTGCGCGGCGAACGCGGCGTATGGTCAGCCGTCGTCCCCGGCGATTGGGAGCGAGCGCGTTACACATATATCGCCTGCATCAACCGCGTATGGCGCGAGGCGGTGGACCCGTATGCGACCGCGGTTTCGGTCAATGGCGAGTTCGGCGTCGTGATCGACTGGGAGAAAACGAAGCTGGCGCCGCCCTCTTTGCCGCTTCCACCGCTCTGTTCGCCGACGGATGCCATCATTTATGAGCTGAGCATCCGCGACTTTACCAGCCACCCGGACAGCGGCGCCGTCCATAAAGGGAAGTATCTTGGGCTGGCCGAAACGAACACGAGCGGGCCGAACGGGACGGCCACCGGGCTTTCGTATGTCAAAGAGCTGGGCGTCACCCATGTGCAGCTCATGCCGTTTATGGACTTTGCGGGCGTCGATGAGCGCGACCCACAAGCGGCTTACAACTGGGGATACAATCCCCTTCATCTATATGCGCCGGAAGGGAGTTATGCGACCGATCCAGCGGATCCATACGCGCGCATTGTAGAATTGAAGCAGGCGATCCACACGCTGCACGAAAATGGCTTGCGCGTCGTGATGGATGCGGTCTACAACCATGTCTATGACCGGGAGCAATCGCCGCTTGAGAAGCTCGTTCCCGGTTATTACTTCCGCTACGACGCCTATGGCCAACCGGCCAACGGCACCGGCGTCGGCAACGACATCGCTTCGGAGCGGCGGATGGCGCGCCGCTGGATCGTCGATTCGGTGGTGTTTTGGGCGAAAGAATATGGCATTGACGGGTTCCGCTTTGATTTGATGGGCGTGCACGATATCGAGACGATGAAAGCGGTGCGCGATGCCCTCGACGCCATCGATCCGTCGATCCTTGTGTATGGGGAAGGGTGGGATTTGCCGACGCCTCTTCCACCGGAACAAAAGGCGACGATGGCCAACGCCAAGCAGCTGCCGCGCTTCGCTTATTTCAATGACCGGTTTCGCGATGCGGTGAAAGGGAGCACCTTTCATTTGCCGGACCGTGGGTTCGCCCTCGGCAACCCAGGCGGGCGAGAACAGGTGAAGCTCGCCATTGCCGGGAGCTTGCGAGCGCTCGGCGGGCTGTTTTGCCACCCGCGTCAGTCAATCAATTACGTCGAATGTCATGACAACCATACGTTTTGGGATAAGATGGAGGCGGCCAACCATGATGAGCCGGAATGGCTCCGGAGGAAGCGGCAAAAGCTGGCGACGGCGATCGTTCTGTTGGCGCAAGGCATTCCGTTTTTGCACAGCGGCCAAGAGTTTTATCGGACGAAAGGCGGCGATGGGAACAGCTACCGATCGCCGGATGCGGTCAATCAGCTGGATTGGGGGCGGAAAAGCCGCTATGAAGACGACGTCCGCTACGTTCAAGGATTGATCGCTCTTCGCCGCGCGCATGGCGCGTTCCGCCTCGCGACGGAAGCGGAAGTGCTGCGTCATTTCACGTTTCTTGAGCCGCTGCCGCCGTCGGTCATCGCCTATCGGCTGCATGATGTCGCCGTCTATGGGCCTTGGGAGGACATCATCGTCGTGCATCATAACGAGGAGAAAGAGACAGCTATTGCGCTCCCCGACGAGCGCGAGTGGGCGGTTGTATGCGACGGACAGCGATGCGGGACAACGCCCTTTGGCCAAGCGCGCAGCATGCTTCGGCTTGACGGCATCGGCACATGGGTGCTCGTCCATCCTGCAGGGTGACCGCTCAGACGGCGCGCGGGGTTCGCCACAAGACCTTTGGAAGGCCGATGAAAAACGAGTATGTTCGCCAAGCCAATGGGGGTTGTCGGAAAGGAGAAGCCGATTTGGCAATCCTTCTGCACTTGAGAAAGACCGGCGTTGAGCAGGTTGTTTGTTTCAGTCGTCAGCCCTTTGCAAGAGCGGCTGCGCTCGTCTTTGGCGCACCCAATGAACGGTGTTCCAGTTGAGACGAAACGGGAAAGGGCGGCCGATCGGAGTGGGAGCCGCGGGGCACTTCCGCTTTGGCAGTTTTAAGCAGGGCGTTTGCCGAGAAAAATGTTTGCATGCCGGAGCGGTATTTCAGTATAATACAAGTAAAACGGACGGAGGAAGGACGCGGCCTGGCCGTCCTTTTTATTTGGGCGCGAGAAGCAAACGGAGATGTTTCTATTTTTAAGTCGCAGGTGAACACGCTTGGAACAGTTACTAGGTAAGGAGTGGGAGATCACTCCCGCTGGCGGCGCTACAGGGGATGCGTATTTTGCGGAATATGAAGGAAAGAAATTGTTTTTAAAGCGGAATTCTTCTCCGTTTCTGGCTGTATTGTCGGCCGAGGGCATCGTCCCGAAGCTTGTATGGACGAAACGGCTCGAAAACGGCGATGTGTTTACGGCCCAGCAATGGCTGAACGGCCGGGAGCTGAAGCCGTGGGAGATGGGAAGCGAGCAAGTGGCGGCGCTGCTAAGGAAAATCCATCGTTCAAAAGAGCTGGTGACGATGCTGAAGCGGCTCGGCAAATCTCCGCTGCGCGCGAAGAAGATGCTCGCTCTCCTCGCTGAGCAACAGCGGCGCCATCCGGCCGGTGGTTCTGTCGTCTGTCAGGCGCTTGACTGGCTTGAACAGCATGTTTCGTCATTGCCGGATGGCGAATATGTTGTCTGCCACTGTGACATCAATCATAACAATTGGCTGCTGGCCGATGATGGCACGTTGTACTTGATCGATTGGGACGGAGCGATGATCGCCGATCCGGCGATCGACATCGGCATGCTCCTTCATCTGTACATTCCGCGCGCCGAATGGAAGACGTGGCTCGACCAGTACGGATGGGAATGGAGCCAGGAGCTTGGCCTCCGCCTAAAGTGGTATACGATCGCTCATACGTTGCACTCGCTGTTTTGGCCGAAAGGGAAGGACGGCCAAAAAGAAAAGGAGCAGTCGCTTCGGTTATTGAAGCGCGTCATGGTAGAGAGTTGACCAAGCGAGGCCTCAGCGTCCGAACGGCCGGCGCCGGGGGCTGCGCGATCGCTGTGTTCGGCTGCCGCCGCGCCATTTGTTTCCGCTGCCGATGACGGAGACGCCGCGGTCAGGACAGCCCATTCACCCAGTCGGCGAGCTGGCCTTGGTGGGCGGAAATGTGGGCGTTTAAATCAGCGCTGTATTTCCCGCCTTGGCCATAAGCGTAAATATGGGGGAGAATTTGCTTGACTTGGCCGTCCACCTCATCGTTGGCGAGCAGCGATTTAGCGAGCCGTTCAATTTGTTCGCATTCGGAAACCGTTCCGCAGCAATCGAGCTGATGTTCGGATAAAATGTCGCGAAGTACGGTCAATTGATGGTTATAGTTGAGCGGCATGCTGGTCACCATCCTTTCGCCAGGCTGTACGGTTTTATCATGCCCGGATCGAGCCGAGTTTATGATTCGAAACCGAAAAGACCCCCTACTTCTACGCGTGAGCGTAGGTGGGAGAGCGTTCAAGCCCGGGCGTTTTTTCGCGTTTGCTTCTTTGGCGCGAGTGTGGTATCGTCAAACCAACAAACGGAAACAAGGCTGAGGTGTCAATATGCGTTTGCGCAACAAACCGTGGGCGAAAGACAAAATCGCCGCGTATCCGCAATACGTCATTCCCGATCCCGAAACAAAGCGCGGGCGATGGCGCGAGCTGTTCGGCCACGACCAACCGCTCCATGTCGAGATCGGGACGGGGAAAGGCAAATTTATCACGGAAATGGCCAAACTTCATCCGGATGTCAATTTCATCGGCATCGAGCTGTACCCGAGCGTGCTCGTGTCCGCGCTTGACAAACTGATCGAAAGCGGGCTCGCGAACGTCAAGCTGCTGAACGCCAATGCGAAAGATCTGACCGCGTTTTTTGCCGACGGGGAAGTGTCGCGCATTTATTTGAACTTTTCCGACCCATGGCCGAAAAAGCGGCACGAAAAGCGGCGGCTGACGTATCGGGACTTTTTGGCGCTCTATGACCGCATTTTGGCGGAAGACGGAGACATCCATTTGAAAACGGACAATCAATCGTTTTTCGAATACTCGCTTGTCAGTTTGTCGCAATATGGGTTTGTGCTCGCATCGGTCCAGCTCGACTTGCATCAAAGCGGCATGACGGACAATGTCATGACAGAGTATGAGGAAAAATTTTCTGCCAAAGGAAACCGCATTTACCGATGCGAGGCGGTGCGCCCGCCGCGGCGGTCGTCATAGGCCCGAACCGATTGGTCGGGTCTTTTTCTATTTCCGATTGATGGAGAAAATGGTACACTAGTGGAGGGGGGAGAGAGGAAATGGAACAGTTGCGAATTGGACAAGTCACATTGACATGGCTTCGGGGCGGCGTCACCCATCTTGACGGCGGGGCGATGTTTGGCGTCGTGCCGAAACCGCTTTGGTCGAAAAAATATCCGCCGAACGATAACAATCAAATCGAGCTGCGCACCGATCCGATTTTGGTGGAAGCCTATGGAAAACGGCTGCTCATTGAATCCGGCATCGGCAACGGCAAGCTGACCGACAAGCAAAAGCGAAACTTCGGCGTCACGGAAGAATCAGCGATTGATGAATCGCTTGCCAAGCTCGGGCTGACGCGGCGCGACATCGACATCGTCATCATGACCCATTTGCATTTTGACCATGCGTGCGGATTGACCGTTTGGGAAGACGGACGGCTCGTGCCGGCGTTTCCGCGCGCGGCGATCATTACCTCGGATGTCGAGTGGGAGGAAATGCGAAACCCAAACATCCGATCGCGCAATACGTATTGGAAAGAAAATTGGGAGCCGATCGCGGATCAAGTCGTTCCGTTTACAAAGGAAACGGAAGTCGTTCCTGGCATCCGCCTCGTCCATACCGGCGGGCATAGCGCCGGGCATGCGATCGTGCTCATCGAATCAGACGGGGAGATGGCCATTCATCTTGGCGATTTGCTTGGCACGCACGCCCATCAAAACGTCCTTTGGGTGATGGCGTACGACGATTACCCGATGGATTCGATTTTTGCCAAACAGCGATGGCTCCCGTACGGCGTAAAGCAAAATGCGTGGTTTACCTTCTACCATGATGCCTACTATCGGGCTGTGAAATGGCAGGAAGACGGGACGATGGCCGCCGCCGTGAAGCGGGAGCGGCCGCTATGACAGCGGCTTGGCGTCTACGATGGCTCCCGTGTAGGCGTTGATGAAAAACTCGTCATCCCCGTCGTCGCGGCAGACGCCGCCGCGGTATACGGTGTACGCCAGGCCGTTTTTCTCATACCGCTCCGGGGCGGATTGAATCCAGGAACCGCGGATGGCGCGCGGACCGCCAAGCGCGGCTTTCGCCAGCGCCAGCGCTTGTTCCGGGGCAAGGAGCGCCGGTTTGGAAGCGGAGCGGATGGCATAGACGACGGCCGCACCGACGGCGGCGCCGACGAGCCACTGTTTCCAAGCCATGTTTCTTTCCTCCTTTTCGCTTTGATACGGTTTAGTATAGCCGATTTTGGCGGAACATGTAAGAAGGACGGAAAGAAACGGAACGGTGAAATCGAACATAGAAAGGGAGACGCGTGATGAATAAGGACACGCTGCAATTATTCCAAACGTTGACCGAGCTTCCAGGCGCACCGGGTTATGAACATCCGGTGCGGCAGTTTATGCGCCAAGAGCTCGCGAAATACGCCGATGATATTGTGCAAGACCGCCTCGGGAGCCTTTTCGGCGTCAAACGCGGTGATGAGGCGGGCCCGACGGTGATGGTCGCCGGCCATATGGATGAAGTCGGATTTATGGTGACAGCGATCACGGATCACGGCATGATTCGTTTCCAGCCGCTAGGAGGCTGGTGGGATCAAGTGCTGCTCGCCCAGCGCGTGCAGATTATCACGGACGGAGGGCCGGTCATCGGCGTGATCGGGTCGATTCCGCCGCATTTGCTTGATGAGGAGCAGCGCAAAAAACCGATGGAGATCAAAAACATGTTGATTGACATCGGAGCGGAAAGCCGTGAAGATGCCGAACGAGTCGGCATTCGCCCCGGCCAGCCGATCGTGCCGGTCAGCCCGTTTACTTTGCTTGCCAACGGAAAAACCGTGATGGCAAAAGCGTGGGACAATCGGTTTGGCTGCGGATTGGCGATCGAGCTGTTAAAAGAGCTGAACGGCGAAACAGTGCCGAACGTCTTGTACGCCGGGGCGACCGTGCAGGAAGAGGTCGGGCTGCGTGGGGCCCAGACGGCGGCTTCGATGATCAACCCGGACATCTTTTTTGCCCTGGAAGCAAGCCCGGCCAACGATATGTCCGGCGACAAGCAGGCGTTCGGCCATATCGGCAAAGGAGCGCTCATCCGCTTGTACGACCGGACGATGATTACGCACCGCGGCATGCGCGAATTTGTGCTTGATACGGCGGAAACGATCGGCGTCCCGTACCAGTTTTTCATTTCCCCAGGCGGCGGAACCGACGCCGGGCGGGTGCATATCGCCAACCGCGGCGTGCCGTCGGCGGTGATCGGCATTTGCGCCCGCTACATTCATACGCATGCGTCGATCATTCATGTCGACGATTACGCGGCGGCCAAACAGCTCATCGTTGAGCTCGTCAAACGGTGCGACCGGACAACGGTCGAGACGATTCGCCAAAACAGCTGAGGAGAAGCGAGCGCTTCTCCTTTTCCATGACAAGGAGGGCACTGGATGAAAACTGTTGCGGTTGGAACGAACAACGAAGCGAAAATCGCCGCCGTTCGGGCGGTGTTTTCGGAAAAGGAATACCGCATTGTATCGCTTGAGGTGCCATCAGGCGTTTCCGCGCAGCCGCTGTCCGATGAAGAGACGCGGCTTGGCGCCATCGGGCGCGCCAAACGGGCGCTCGAAGCGGCGGAGGCGGACATCGGCATCGGATTGGAAGGCGGCGTGACGAAGATCGATGGGCAATGGTGGCTGTGCAACTGGGGGGCGCTCGCTGACCGAAACGGAGTGGTGGTGGCCGCCGCCGGCGCCCGCCTCGCCCTCCCGCCGGACGTCGGCGCCGGCATCGAGGCGGGGCGCGAGCTCGGCGACGTGATGGAAGCGTACACCGGGCGGAGGAACGTTCGGCGGAAAGAAGGCGCGGTCGGCGTATTGACGAACGGGCGCGTTGACCGATCGGCGATGTTTTCCCACATTGTCGAGCTTTTGGCCGGTCAATATGAATGGCTTTGTCAAAACGGGTCGTTCCATGTATGATAAATAACGAACGGTCAGGTCATGCCGATGATGGCGGGCGGCTGAATGAGCGGGCCGCGCGAGGATCTAGACCGAGCGGCTGGCAACGTCAAACGGTGGAAAACGCCGCACGGGCATGGCCTGGCATTGTCAACGCCGGATGCGCCTTTGGCCAAGTCCCGGCCGAAAGAGGGAAACGGAAGGCACGGCCGCCGGCAAAACAAGGAGGAACACGAATGAACAGCCGGCAAATGTATGAGAAGATTAAAGAGCGCCTCGTCGCCCACCGGCACTGGACGTTTCGCTTTGACGCCAAGCAAGACGCGATGCGCGTCGAAGACCGCCGCACGAAAAAAGGCGTCACGATCTCGCTTCCCGGCGTGATCGCCAAATGGCACGAACAAAAAGATGAGGCGGTGCGCGAAGTCGTTTATTATGTAGAGGAAACGTTGAAAACGATGGAGGAAGACGCGGCGCTTTCCGGCAACGAGCGAAACATTTATCCCGTCATTCGCTCGGCGTCGTTTCCGACGGAGACGAAAGAAGGCATTCCGTTGCTGTTTGATGATCATACAGCCGAAACGCGCATTTACTATGCGCTTGATCTCGGCAAAACGTATCGCTTGATTGATGAGCGCATGCTGGAGAAAGACAACTGGAGCCGCGAGCGGGTGAAGGAAATCGCCCGTTTCAACGTTCGGTCGCTGCCGACGCCGGTGAAAGAGGACCGGGTGGCGGACAACGTGTTTTATTTTGTGAACACCAATGACGGGTATGATGCGAGCCGCATTTTAAACGAATCGTTTTTGGCCGGCATGCGGGCGCGCGTGGAAGGAACGATGGCCGTCGCTGTTCCGCATCAAGATGTGCTTGTTATCGCTGATGTCCGCAACGACATCGGTTATGACGTGCTCGCGCAAATGACGATGAGCTTTTTTGCCGGCGGCCGCGTGCCGATCACGGCGCTGTCGTTTTTATACGAAAATGGGAAACTTGAACCGATTTTTATTTTAGGAAAAAAACGGAGAACGTAGCGGCAAGGAGGAATGAAGCGATGAACGTGTTTTACAACCGAGAAGGGGTCGGCGACGTGCTGCTCGTGTCGCTGAAACCGGCGGCGGATGAGGAACGGACGTTTGTCAGACAAGGCGATGTCGTCCGCATCATGTCCGAACGGACGGGCGAGACGGTCGGCTATAACATTTTTTCCGCGTCTTCGTACTATCCGTTTTCCGGCAACGGTCCGCTGGAAGTGAATGAGGAGCTCGTCGGCGTCATCAACGACATCTTGGCGAAAAACGGTTTTGACGAACCGATCGAAGCTGACTTGTCGCCGAAGTTTGTCGTCGGATATGTGAAAGAGAAAACGAAGCATCCGAACGCCGATAAATTGAGCGTCTGCCAAGTCGATGTCGGCGGTGAGGTGCTGCAAATCGTCTGCGGAGCGCCGAACGTCGCCGAAGGGCAAAAAGTCGTCGTCGCCAAAATCGGCGCCGTGATGCCAAACGGCCTCGTCATTCAAGAAAGCGAGCTGCGCGGCGTCCGGTCATCCGGCATGATTTGTTCGGCCCGCGAGCTTGGGCTGCCAAACGCCCCGCAGGAGAAAGGCATTTTGGTGCTGTCCGATGAGTATGAGGTCGGCCAGCCGTTCGTTTTTTGACGTTCCGACGGGCGGTGCAGACGGATTCCGACTGTTGTTTCGCCACTGGAACGACGCCAGTGGCGTTTTTTCCGACAATGAAGGCAAAGAAAGAGTGACGTGATGGATGAAATTTTGGAAACGATGGCTTCGTTTTCTCACGAGCGATGAGGAAGAGGAAGGGAACGAACAGCGAGCGAATTCCCCTCTGTCGGCCAGCATGCCCGAACGCGGCGCGGTGAATGTCATTTACCAATATCCGCAAGGCCGCTTCCGCTTTCCGTTGATTCCGGATGACCAGCCCGGTGAAAATCGGGAAAGGTCGGGGCGGGCGAAAAGCGAGGCATCCCGGCCGCTGCCGAGTCGGCGCCCGTCGGCTGGCGTTTCAAGGGAAATAGCGGAAAAACGGCCGTTCCGCCCGTCCGATGTGCCATCCCCGGTTTTTGGATATGATCGGAATCGGGGGAAACAGCGGCAACGAGCGGATGAACCCGGGCTGACCGGTGCGGGGGACATGGAGAATCGGAGCGATGAGGCGGTTCGGGAAGAGGCCCTCCGCGGCGAAGCGACACGGCGAGACGCGCGAGAGGGCACGGAAAGCCGGGCGGCTGAACCGCCAAAAGAAGAGGCGCCTTTGGCCAAGGGGGCAGAGGAATGGAACGAAGACGCGAGCGGAGCGATGCCCGCGGCTGTTATGGAAACGGAAGGAAAACATGAGCTGGCGCCGGCGGCAGGGCAGGAAGAACGTGATGCCGAGGCGGATGAAAAGAAAGGGCGGGAGCTGGACGAACGAGGCAACGAACGCGCGCCGCACGCAACAGACGGCGGCTTGGAGAGCGAAGGACGAGGGGTGCCGTCACAGATGAGGAAGAATGGAGACGGAGGGAGCGCTTCTTCGACAGAACAGCGGGAGACGACCCCAGATCGCGAAATCCGTCACTCGGCGGCGCCCGCGGGCCGGGAGGAGGCTTCCCGCCCCGAACGAACGCGCATCCCGTATAATGTGATCATGTTCAAGCAAGATTGGCGCAAACTCGAAGAAAAGGCGGCGAATCGATCGAACGGCTGCGTACTGCCGCCATTGGCGCTTCTTGAACCGCCCGAGAAAGCGGCCGAACGCGACGAGCAGTGGCTTCGCGACCAATGCCAGCGTTTGGACCGGACGTTTGCGAGCTTCCATATCGGCGCCAAAGTCGTTGGGGCGACGCAAGGACCGACGGTGACGCGGTTTGAAGTGCAGCCGGATTTAGGAGTGAAAGTGAGCAAGATTACGAGTTTAATCGATGATATCAAACTCAGTCTGGCGGCGAAGGACATTCGCATCGAGGCGCCGATCCCGGGAAAACGGACGATCGGCATTGAAGTGCCGAACCGAACGAGCCGTCCGGTGCGCCTGCGGGAAATTTTAGAAAGCGAAGCGTTCCGTAAAAGCCCATCGCCGCTTACCGTGGCGCTTGGGCTTGACATTAGCGGTGCGCCGGTCGTGACTGACATCCGAAAAATGCCGCATGGGCTGATCGCCGGGGCGACCGGGTCGGGAAAAAGCGTATGCATGAACGCGATGCTTATCAGCATGTTGTATAAAGCAGCGCCGCACGAAGTGAAATGGCTGCTTATTGATCCAAAAATGGTCGAACTGGCGCCGTACAACGGGCTGCCGCATTTGCTCAGCCCGGTGATCACCGAGGCGAAGGCGGCGGCGGGGGCGCTCAAGTGGGCGGTCGGCGAAATGGAACGGCGGTATGAACAGTTTGTCCACGCCGGCGTGCGCGATATTGAAAAGTATAACGCCCATCTTCGCGAACGCGGAAGCAGCGAGCCGCCGCTGCCGTACATCGTCATCGTCATTGATGAGCTAGCGGACCTCATGATGGCCGCTCCAGCCGATGTCGAAGAATCGATTTGCCGGCTGGCGCAAAAAGCGCGGGCGTGCGGCATCCATCTGCTGATCGCGACGCAGCGGCCGTCGGTCGATGTCCTCACGGGATTGATCAAGGCGAACATTCCGACGCGCATTGCGTTTTCCGTCTCCTCCCAAGTCGATTCGCGCACCATTTTAGATGTGAATGGGGCTGAGCGGCTGCTTGGGCGCGGCGATATGCTGTTTTTGGAAAATGGTTCGGCCAAGCCGGTGCGGCTGCAAGGCTGCTTTATTTCTGATGAGGAGATCGAGCGGGTGGCAGCGCACGTGAAAGAGAAGCAAGGCCCATCCTATCTGTTTGATCCGGACGATTTTCGGCAAACGGCGTCGATGGGCGGCGAGGATGACGAACTGTTCGAGGAGGCGTGCCGGTTTGTCATCGCCCAAGGAGGGGCGTCGACATCGAGCCTGCAGCGTCATTTCCGCATCGGCTACAACCGCGCTGCCCGGTTGATCGAGATGATGGAGGAACGAGGGTTGATTTCGGAGGCGCGCGGCAGCAAACCGCGCGATGTGTTGATGAGCGAGGATGAGTGGGAGCGCTGGCGCGAGCAGAACAGCTGAGGGCGGGCGGCCTCCTTTGGGCGGGCGGTAGTGTTTTGCCTCCTTGCGTGCTATAATGGGGAAATGAATGGTGCACCGCAATGAGAGAAATGGCAAAACGAGATGGATATCATATACTGTCTTACAGAGAGACGATGGTTGGAGGGCTTAACGATGACAGCTTACCATTTTGTAGGCATTAAAGGCACGGGGATGAGCGCGCTCGCGCAAGTGCTTCATGACCTTGGCTATACGGTGCAAGGGTCGGATGTAGAGAAATGGTTTTTCACGCAAAAGGCGCTTGAAGAGCGGGGAATCCCGGTGCTGCCTTTTTCGAAAGACAATATTCGTCCAGGTTATACGGTCATTGCCGGCAACGCATTTCCGGATACGCATGAGGAAATCGAGGCGGCCCGTCAGCTTGGTGTGCCTGTCATTCGTTACCATCGCTTTTTAGGCCAGCTGGCAGGCAAGTTTACGAGCATCGCGGTGACCGGTTCGCATGGAAAGACGACGACGACGGGGTTGCTTGCCCATGTGATGCAAGGAGCCCATCCAACGTCCTATTTGATCGGAGACGGCACGGGAAAAGGAGAACCAGGGAGCAAATACTTTGTGTTTGAAGCGTGCGAATACCGCCGGCACTTCCTTTCCTACTTTCCAGATTATGCGATCATGACAAATATTGACTTTGATCACCCGGATTATTTTGCCAATGTCGACGATGTGTTTTCCGCTTTCCAGCAAATGGCGAATCAAGTGAAAAAAGCGATCGTCGCCTGCGGGGATGATCCGTATTTGCCGAACATTCAGGCGAAAGTGCCGATTTTGTTTTATGGATTCGGCGAAGAAAACGATTTTCAGGCGCGCAATATCGTCAAGACGACGGAAGGGATGGCGTTTGATGTGTTCGTGCGCAACACATTTTTCGCTTCGTTTGCCATTCCGCGCTTCGGCACTCATAACGTATTGAATGCTCTCGCCGTGATCGCCCTCTGCCACTACGAAGGGGTGGATGCGGGCACGATCGCCAAGCGGCTGCAAACGTTCCAAGGCGTGAAGCGCCGCTTCAGTGAAAAAACGGTCGGGCGCCAAGTGCTGATCGATGATTACGCGCATCATCCACGCGAAATTACGGCGACATTGGAGGCGGCAAGGCAAAAATATCCGGGGCGCGAAGTGGTGGCGATTTTTCAGCCGCATACGTATACGCGGACGCAGACGTTTTTGCGCGAGTTTGCCGAAAGTTTGCTGCAAGCGGACCACGTGTATTTGTGCGACATTTTCGGCTCGGCGCGCGAACATGAGGGCAAGCTGACGATCCGTGATTTGCAGGCGCAAATTCCGCGTTCCCAGCTGCTTGAGGAACAAAACGTAGCCGTGTTGAAGCAGCATCAAGATGCGGTGTTGGTGTTCATGGGCGCCGGCGACATTCAAAAGTTTCAACAAGCGTACGAACGGGCCGTTCTTTCCGCCTGACGGCCGACAGGGAACGGGCTGTGATGAAGATGGCCCGTTTTTTCCTGTTTCAAAAAGGAAGCCGTCTTTTCTATGTCGAAGTTTGAAAGCGGGAAAAGATGGGTACAAAGGGAATGAAACGTTCGAATGGGCAAGGAGGGAATCGGGTGGAATGGCTTTTGTATGGAAGCGTGTCGCTCATCGCGCTTGCTTTTTTGCTGCTTGTTGTTTACATAGCCAGGACGCTCATCGTTTTGCAGGAAACGCTGCGCCGGCTGACGGCGGCGATCGACCATGCCGATGAGCAAGTGCAAACGGTGGCGAAAGAAGTTCGTGAACTTCTCCATACGGCCAACGGCATCGCCAGCGATGTGCAAAAAAAAGTAGAAACGCTAAATGGCGCAATCGAAGCGGTCGGAGAGATCGGCGGCACGATTCGTTCGCTCAACCGCGCGCTTCGGCAGGCGGCTGCCGGTTTGTCGGCGCGGGCGGGCCTGGGGCAAGGAAAATGGGGCAAGGCGTTGCGCTGGACAAATGTTTTGCTCGATTTACGGGAAAAATGGAGAAAAAACAATCGTTAAAGGAGCATTCCCGTTAGGAGCTTTTCCGGGGACTTGATCAAAAAAAGCCCTCTTGGTATGATGCAGGGGTGTCAAACAA
>NZ_JHUS01000056.1:0-118912 GCF_000691465.1 Geobacillus sp. CAMR5420 | reverse complement strand
CGAAAAATATTTTTTGGACACCCCTGAGGGGCCGAAAAGCCTTGATAAATCAACATTTCTAGAGGGAGGGTGTATCGAATGGCGAAAAATAACGGTGGATTTTTGCTTGGCGCGGCGCTGGTCGGCGGCATCGCCGGCGCGGCTGCTGCGTTGTTTTTGACGAGCGAAAAAGGGCGGAAATGGCTGGCCGAGTGGAGCAACGATGAAACGTGGGAGCCGGTGAAAACAACGGCTGTCGAATGGTTGGAAACGGCGAAAGAGAAAACGAAGGAAATCGCCAACTTCATCCCGTTGAAATCCACGACGGCGCCAGCCGGCGGGGAAAACGATGAAGAGGAAGCCAAGGAGGCGACGATTCCGATTCCGCCATCCGCCGGGCCAGCCGACCGGGAAACGCTGCAAAAGCTGCTTGAGGAAGCCGAGGCGGCGCTTGATGACGCTGAGCAAAGCATCACGTCGCGAAAAGAAACGGAGTGAAGGCGATGGGAATGGAGAAGCTGGAGACGATCGAACAGTTTGACCGCGTCATGAAGGAAACGGAGCGTTTTTTGTTCGTCAAGCATAGCCTCACCTGCCCGATCAGTCAAGCGGCGTTTGGCGAATGCGAGAAGTTCGCCGCAGACCATCCAGAGCTGGCGGTGTATTGCCTGTACGTCCAAGAGGCGCGGCCGCTCTCCAACTATATCGCCGAAACGACCGGGGTGAAACACGAGTCGCCGCAAGTGCTGCTGTTTGAAAACGGCCGCGTCGTCTGGCATGCGTCCCATTGGGCCATTACGTATGGCGCGCTCTCGGAGCATGTCGGCGCTTGACCGTCCGCCTTTACTGCGGGCGGTTTTTTGCACACTTTTTACTTTATCGCTTAAAAGCGTTTAATCAAAAAAGCATTTTTTTCGTGACAACGATAGCTCCATCGATTATAATAAACACTAATTAAACGACTTCGCTCTCCAAGACGGGGGCGCCGCTTGCCGGCAAGCGGCGAAAACAATGCACTACACTTGGCGAAAGGATGAGAAAAGCATGAGCAATGAGAGATTAGACGAACTGCGGGCGCGAGTCGATGAGATCAACTTGCAGCTGTTGAAACTGATCAATGAACGGGGGCGGCTCGTTCAGGAGATCGGAAAAATTAAAGAAGCGCAAGGGACGCACCGCTACGATCCGGTGCGCGAACGGAAAATGTTGGATCTCATTTCCGAGCATAACGATGGGCCGTTTGAAACATCGACGCTGCAGCACATTTTCAAGGAAATTTTTAAAGCAGCGCTCGAGCTGCAGGAAGACGATCACCGCAAGGCGCTCCTTGTCTCGCGGAAAAAGCATCCGGAAAACACGATTGTTGAAGTGAAAGGCGAGCGAATCGGCGACGGCAATCAATATTTCGTCATGGGCCCGTGCGCTGTGGAAAGCTATGAACAAGTCGCTGCGGTGGCGGAGGCCGTGAAAAAACAAGGGATCAAGCTGCTGCGCGGCGGCGCCTACAAACCGCGCACGTCGCCGTACGATTTCCAAGGGCTCGGCGTGGAAGGGCTGAAAATTTTGAAACGGATCGCCGATGAGTTTGATTTGGCGGTCATCAGTGAAATCGTCACCCCGGCGGACATTGAAATCGCCTTGGACTATATTGACGTCATCCAAATCGGCGCGCGCAACATGCAAAACTTTGAGCTGCTTAAGGCAGCCGGCCAAGTGAACAAGCCGATTTTGCTGAAGCGCGGCTTGGCGGCGACGATCGAAGAATTCATCAACGCCGCTGAGTACATCATGTCGCAAGGAAACGGGCAGATCATTTTGTGCGAGCGCGGCATCCGTACGTACGAGCGGGCGACGCGCAACACGCTCGACATTTCGGCTGTGCCGATTTTGAAGAAAGAAACGCACTTGCCGGTGTTCGTCGATGTCACCCACTCAACGGGGCGGCGCGATCTGCTCATCCCGTGCGCCAAAGCGGCCTTGGCGATCGGCGCCGACGGCGTCATGGCCGAAGTGCATCCGGACCCGGCCGTCGCCTTGTCCGATTCCGCCCAGCAAATGGACATCGCTCAATTCAACGAGTTTATGGAAGAAGTGCGCG
The DNA here is from genome assembly GCF_000691465.1 of Geobacillus sp. CAMR5420. Taxonomy (NCBI): domain Bacteria; kingdom Bacillati; phylum Bacillota; class Bacilli; order Caryophanales; family Anoxybacillaceae; genus Geobacillus; species Geobacillus sp. CAMR5420. The sequence goes on along the minus strand of NZ_JHUS01000056.1, from coordinate 116,835 downwards.
CGTTCCAACGTCAGTTTGTTCAGGCGTAAGACGATCCCCTCGGTTGTTGCCCGAGGGGATTTTTTGATGAGATGGCGAGTGTTGGGGCAAACTACCCGTGAACGGTTTGTGAACAAACCGGCAAAATGGTTGCGATTTCGTTGCGAGTTGGCGATAATGTATCGTATGATAGTTGTACATACATTCGGAATTTGACCGGTTATCGGATCGAGCGAAAAGGAGTGAAACAAAATGACGGTAACGATTTATGATGTGGCGCGGGAGGCGAACGTCTCGATGGCGACCGTCTCGCGCGTCGTCAATGGCAACCCGAACGTCAAACCGTCGACGAGGAAAAAAGTGCTTGAGGCCATCGAACGGCTCGGCTACCGCCCGAACGCCGTGGCGCGGGGGCTCGCCAGCAAAAAAACGACGACGGTCGGAGTGATCATCCCGGATATTTCGAGCATTTTCTTCGCCGAACTGGCGCGCGGCATTGAGGACATCGCCACGATGTACAAGTACAACATCATTTTGAGCAACTCCGACCAAAACAAAGAAAAAGAGCTGCATTTGCTCAACACGATGCTCGCCAAGCAAGTGGACGGCCTGTTGTTTATGGGCGGGACGATCACCGAAGAGCACGTCGCCGAATTTCAAAAGTCGTCGGTGCCGATCGTGCTTGCGGCGACGATGGGACCGAACGAGATTCCCTCGGTCAACATCGACTACGAGCAGGCGGCGTTTGAAGCCGTGACGTATTTGCTGGAAAAAGGAAACCGCCGCATTGTCTATGTAACCGGTCCGACCGATGACCCGATCAACCAGCGGAAGTTGGCGGGGTACCGACGCGCGCTTGAGGAACACGGCGCGCCGTATGAGGAAGAGCTCGTCATTGAGGGCGACAACTCGTACGACTCCGGCTTGGAGGCGTATGAGAAAATCACAGAGCTTGCCGAACGGCCGACGGCGGTGTTTGCTGGCACGGACGAAATGGCGCTCGGCATCATCCACAGCGCCCAAGACCACGGGGTGCGCGTGCCGGATGAACTGGAAGTCGTCGGTTTTGATAACACGCGATTGGCGACGATGGTGCGGCCGCGGCTGACGACCGTCGTGCAGCCGATGTACGACATCGGGGCGGTGGCGATGCGGCTCTTGACGAAGTATATGAACAAAGAGCCAGTGGACCACCATATCGTTGTCTTGCCGCACCGGCTTGAAGTGCGGGAGTCGACGAAATGAAAAAAGCTGGCCTCAACACGGGGGCCAGCTTCTTGCTTGCTTTGCTCCATTTCTTTTTTGACAGCTGCAATCGCCTTGCAGTCGGCCCGTTTTTCGGTGAAAACGGAAGTTGACTAGGAAAACAGGACGTAGAAATCCATTGTTTTCTTTAAATGAAAAAAAAATCAAGTCCCCGCCCGGCGTTGACTGCGAATGAAATACAATGCCTTTTCCACCGTTTGCGCATTTTTTTCGCTGATCTCCGCCTTGCGCGGGATCGGGGGATACAAGTCATCCGGGTCGTCCCACTCGAGCGGAAGCGCGACGGGTGAAAGCGGTTGCCAACGTTCGCGCCACTCATCCGGCAGCGGGCCGGACACATCGGCTTGTCCCGTCATCTCGAGCCAAAGGAGCGCCCATGCCCGCGGCACGACGCGCCAGATGTCATAGCCGCCGCCGCCGACGGCGATCCAGCGTCCGCCGCAATATTCATGCGCGATTTCGTGCGCGAGTTTCGGAATGGCGCGGTAGGTTTTCATCGTCACCGACAAATGGGTGAGCGGATCGTAATAGTGGGCGTCGACGCCGTTTTGCGTCACGATGACGTCCGGGCGGAAAAAGTCGGCGATTTCCCGAAGCGCGGTCGTATAGGCGGCGATCCATGATTCGTCTTCCGTGAACGCATCAACGGGAATGTTGAACGAATAGCCGTAGCCCGCGCCTAAGCCGCGCTCGTTGACATTTCCGGTCCCTGGGAACAAATAGCGCCCCGTTTCATGAATGGAAAACGTGCAAACGTTCGGATCGTCGTAAAACGCCCATTGCACCCCGTCGCCGTGGTGGGCGTCCGTGTCGACGTACAACACGCGCAGTCCGTATTTCTCCCTGATGTATTGAATGGCGACCGCGCTGTCGTTGTAGACGCAAAAGCCGGATGCTTTGCCGCGGAAGCCGTGGTGCAGACCGCCGCCAAGGTTGAGCGCATGCTCGGCCGCTCCGGAAAGAACCGCGTCGACGGCGGTGAGGGTGCTGCCGACCAAAAGAGCGCTCGCTTCGTGCATGTTTGGGAAAATCGGCGTATCCTCGGTGCCAAGGCCGTAGTTTTGCGCCGCCGCTTCCGACAGCTCGCCGCGCCCGGCCGCTTTCACCGCCTCGATGTAGGAGCGGTCGTGAATGAGCGCCAGCTCGTCATCGGTCGCCATGCGCGGGGCGACGATCTGGCGGTCTTCGAGCGCGCCGAGCGTGCAAAGCAAGTCGTATGTCATTTTGACCCGCAGCTGGTTGAACGGATGGTCGTCATGAAATTTGTACTGAAGAAATTGCTCGCTATAGACGAATGCGCAGTTTCGGCTCATGACGTAACCCCCGGCAAGTTCGGCCATAGCACGTGATAGCCGGCGTTTTGCAAATCGCGGATCAATGGAAGCGGATTCATCGTCTGCACGCGGAAAACTAAAATTTTCTCATTCGGATCCGGAGCTGGATACACCAAGACGCTGGCGATGTTCACATGGCGCTCGCTGATGATGGCCGCCGCTTTGCTTAACATGCCGGTTTCGTTCGGCACTTTGATCTCGATTTGCGACCCCGGCTGGTGAACGCCGGTCAATTCAATGAACGTGCGGAGCAAATCCGTTTGCGTGATGATGCCGACGAGTTTCCCGTGATTGACGATCGGCAGACAGCCGATTCGGTGTTCGTAAAAGAGCGCCGCCACCTCCTCGACGAAATCGAGCGGATGGCCGACGATGAGGTCGGTTTTCATAATCGTGCTGACCGGTTTTTGCAAGTCTTCAAGATGTTCATGAAGATGGAAAATGGACGGGCTCGCGTCGCGCAAATCTTGGCTCGTCACAAGCCCCAGAAGACGTCCTTCCTCGTCGACGACCGGCAGATGGCGGATGCGGTGATGTCTTAGCAGCTGCAGCGCTTCGGCGATTGTATTGGTGGCGCGAAGCGTGATAACCGGTGCTTTCATCACTTGTTCGACAAGCATCGTTCTCCTCTCCCCTTTGTGCGTGGCATTTTATGCGCGCCGCCCGCAACCGGCAAGGCGGGCGCAAACGTCCGGACAGCTGAGAATTTCAGCTAGTACATATAGCGGTTCATAAACCGAAGCCGGTCGAACCGTTGAATCGATTCGGCGTCGACCCGTTTGCCAATGCGGACCATGAGGCAGTTCGCCGGATGGGAGCAAATTTCCGGGTCGTCGGTCGCATACCAGACGAGCCCGCCGGCGTTCATCATTTTCTCCATCACTTTTCGGTACTCCCATACGTTCAGCCCCGTGCCTTTTAGATCCCAATGCCAATAATACTCCGTTGTAATGATGATATAGTCTTCCATGGCGTCGTCCATCATCGAGACGATCAATAAATTTTTTCCGACGCCAAACCCGCGGAACTCCGGAATGACTTCAATGGCGCCAAGCTCGAGCAAATTTTCCATGTTCCCTTCCGACCAACGTTCGAGAGGATCAGGATACAAAAACGTCACATACCCGACAATCACCTCGCCGCGGCGGGCGATGATGATCCGCCCTTCCGGCAGCTTGGCGATTTCGATCAACGCTTTGTGTTGTTTGGCAGGCGGGCGGAAGGAAGTGAGGTCATGGTGGAATTCATAGCTGGCCAACGCTTCCGGCGTCACCGGCCCTTCGATGAGGAGCGTTCCTTTCGGGGTTTTCAGCTCTTTGGCGTTATACGTTTTTTTATGTTCCATTCGTCCACCACCTGAATTGGTCGTTCTGCTTCCATTATACATAAAAACGGCGCCGGCTGGTGCGGTTCAAAAAAATTTCAAAAAAGTGGGGACGAGGAATATTTTAAAAATTGAGAAATGGTTTTCAATCGATTATAATAGAAATGTAATCACTTACATAAGGGGGATCGGAGAATGAACACAGAACGGCTTCCTGTCATACAAGGGGACTACAATTTGAAAAACTACGAAGAAACATATAAACAGTTTCAATGGTCGGAAGTGGAGAAAGAGTTTTCTTGGCATGAAACGGGCCGAGTCAACATGGCGTATGAGGCGATCGACCGCCATGCTGAGTCGTTCCGTAAAAATAAAGTGGCGCTCTATTACCGCGACGCGGTGCGGAACGAGAAATATACGTTCAAAGAAATGAAAGAGATGTCCAATAAGGTGGCGAACGTCTTAAAACAGGCGGCGGACATTCAGAAGGGCGACCGTGTGTTCGTGTTCATGCCGCGTTCTCCGGAACTGTACTTTGCGGTGCTTGGGATCATTAAAACCGGCGCCATCGTCGGGCCGTTGTTTGAGGCGTTCATGGAAGGAGCGGTGCGCGACCGTCTTGAAGACAGCGGGGCGAAGGCGATCATTACGACGCCGGAGCTTCTGCCGCGCGTGCCGGTCGGCGATTTGCCGGAGTTGAAGTACGTCTTTTTGGTCGGCGACGGCATTGTCGAGGAAGGGCCGTACATCGATTTGAAAAAGCGGATGAATGAGGCAAGCAAGCATTTCGACATCGAATGGGTCGACCGCCAAGACGGCTTGATTTTGCATTACACATCCGGTTCGACCGGCAAGCCGAAAGGCGTTTTGCACGTCCATAACGCGATGATTCAGCACTATCAAACGGCGAAATGGGTGCTCGACTTAAAAGAAGACGACATTTACTGGTGCACGGCTGACCCGGGGTGGGTGACCGGGACGTCGTACGGCATCTTCGGCCCGTGGCTGTGCGGAGCGTCAAGCGTCATCGTCGGCGGCCGCTTCAGCCCGGATGCTTGGTATCAAACGATCCAAGATTTCGGCGTCACCGTCTGGTACAGCGCGCCGACGGCGTTCCGCATGCTGATGGGCGCCGGCGATGAAGTCGTGAAAAAATATGATTTAAGCTCGCTCCGCCACATTTTGAGCGTCGGCGAGCCGCTCAACCCGGAAGTCATCCGCTGGGGGATGAAAGTGTTCGGCCGCCGCATCCATGATACGTGGTGGATGACGGAAACAGGCGGGCATCTCATTTGCAACTACCCGTGCATGGAAATCAAGCCGGGATCGATGGGGAAACCGATTCCGGGCGTTGAGGCGGCGATCATTGATGACCAAGGAAACGTCTTGCCGCCGTACCGGATGGGCAACTTGGCCATCAAAAAAGGCTGGCCGTCGATGATGAAAACGATTTGGAACAACCCGCAAAAATATGAATCATACTTTATCGGCGACTGGTACGTATCCGGCGATTCGGCCTACATGGATGAAGACGGCTACTTCTGGTTCCAAGGCCGTGTTGACGATGTCATCAACACATCCGGCGAACGCGTTGGGCCGTTTGAAGTCGAAAGCAAGCTCGTCGAGCATCCGGCCGTTGCCGAAGCCGGCGTCATCGGAAAGCCGGATCCGGTGCGCGGGGAAATCATCAAAGCGTTCATCGCGCTTCGCGAAGGGTACGAGCCGTCCGAGGAGCTGAAAGAAGACATCCGCCAATTTGTGAAAAAAGGGCTTGCCGCTCATGCCGCGCCGCGTGAGATCGAGTTCCGCGACAAACTGCCGAAAACGCGGAGCGGGAAAATCATGCGCCGCGTCCTAAAGGCGTGGGAGCTCAACTTGCCGACCGGCGATTTGTCGACGATGGAAGACTGATGAGCGAAAAGCGTCTGGAACATCCGCTGTTCCAGGCGCTGTTGTTCTTTTCAGGCTGGGGCCGAAGCGGGGCGGCTGCAAAGACGGTGATGGAACGGAAAACGCGGCCAACAGCGTGATTTCTCCATTTGAAAAACTTGATACATGCCCGTTTCCTCTTCGCTTAAGAACCATCCATTTGGCGAAAATCGTTGTGCTTTCCCCATCTTCACCAAACAAGAAGGGGTGTCCCAACAAGGATCGGGACACCCTCTTTTCGATCACCATATATACGCGCCAACTCTTTATTCAAAACGAATGGCATCTTCTAAAGAAAGCCAATCAAAGAAAGACAATCTTTTGGGTCAGCTCCTTGTCACTCTACGTCACCCGACGGCGGGGGAGAAGACGGCTCGCCGCTCTTTTGACGACCGGAATTGGGCGGCGAGGCGGACGGCAGCGAAACGAGGTTCGACGGCGCCGATTCCTGTCCGGCGATGTCCACAGCAGTGACGCAGTACGCGGCGCCCGGCTGCAGCGGCGAAAACGAGGCTGCCTCGTCCGCTTTAACAGCGGCGGCGAGGCGTCGTTCCCCCGTTTCGTTCACTAGATAGACGCGGTAGCCGATGACATCCGGCTCGTTATGGCGATTCCAGACGAGCTTGCCCCCTGCAAGCCGAGCGGCGGGTGGAGCCGGTGGACGGCCGTTTTCCTTTAATGTGGAGACGAGCGATGCATCGCCCGCCTGCCCTTCGCCGTTGATCCCCCAATCGGCGAGAAGCTTCGGATTCACGATCACTTCGCGAGTGACAAACTCTTCCGGCGTCGTCTCAAGCGCCACATAGCGGCGTCCGCCGATGACGACGACCCGGCTTTCCATCACTTCCTCGCCGCTTCCTTCCCGCGGTGCAAACTTCGTATTGTACAGATCGTAGCGGACGAGCCCGGCTTTTTCGCACGCGGCCGACGGGCTGAAGCCGCTCGCGGCGCAGTAAGCGCGGCGGACGATGCCGCCTGGCATGAGAAACCGCTTCGGCGGAGCGATGAGCTTCGGGTTTTCTTGATAGGCAGCATTGATCAACCGCGCCCATAACAGCTGGGTGCGCCGGCTGTAGGAAAGCCCTTTGTAGCGCGATTCAAGCGGCGCCGGCCGGTCATAGCCGATCCAAACGCCGAAGGTGACGTTCGGATTGACGGCGACAAACCAAGAATCGCGCTTGTCCTGCGATGTCCCCGTTTTGCCGGCCCAGTCCGCGGAAAATTTCAAGTAGCGTGGCACCGCCGAAGCTGTTCCGCCGCGAAGCACGTCGCGCATCATATCGATCATCAAGTACGACGTTTGCGGAGAAAACACCGGGACGGGCTTGCTTTGATGTTCGTAAACGATCTTTCCGTTCTTGTCGACAATCTTCTCAATCATGTAGGCGTCAACGAACGATCCGTAATTGGCGAACGTCGCATAGGCGTTGACGTTTTCTTCGACCGTGACGCCAATGTGCGTCCCGCCGATCGCCAAAGCTGGATTGGCCTCTTCTTGTTTGGCGACGCTCGTGACCCCCATTTTATGCAAATAGTCGATCGGATGGCGGGATCGAATTCTCATATACGTCCGAACAGCCGGAATGTTGAACGATTGCTGCAAGGCATAGCGCGCCGTGACGAGCCCGTGCGTTTTTCCGTCCGCGTTTTTCGGTGTATACGAACCGATCGAAAGCGGCAAGTCGGGAATGATCGTCGCCGGCTGGATGACGCCCATCTCCATCGCCGGCGCGTATACTAAGAGCGGTTTCATCGTTGACCCGTTGGACCGGTGCGCCTGGGTGGCGTGGTTCAACTGCTCGCGCCCATAATCGCGGCCGCCGACGAAGCTGATGATTTTTCCCGTTTTGTTTTCGATGAGCATCGCCCCGACTTCGACCGGTTGGCGATGGGGGATCATTTTTCCTGTTTTCTTGTCTTTGGTGTAATACACATTGTCGCTTCCGTAATACGGGTAGCGGGCGGCGATGCGCTGCATTTGTTCATAAATCTTTTTGTCGATCGTCGTATAAATCCGATATCCGCCTTGGCGCAACGCTTTTTCCGCCTCGCCGAGGTAGCGGCGGAAACGAGCGGGGTCGCGCTTCACCTCTTCCGGCTTATAGCCGTCGCGCTTGGCGAACGTTTCCGCCAGCACGTCTTTTGCCCGTCTCTCGATTTCCATCGTCAAAAACGGATACCGTTCAAACGGCGACGGCTTCGGGGCGGCGAAATGCTTCGCCACATCATAGGCAAGCGCTTCCTTGTACTGCCCTTCGGAAATATAGCCGGCCCGCTTCATCCGGTAAAGCACCGTTTTCATCCGCTTCAAGCCCGCCGAGATGTCCGGTTTGACGCTGCCGTCAGCGGCAAACGGGGTGTAGACGAACGGGTTTTGCGGCAGTCCGGCCAAAAACGCCGCTTGAGCGAGATTCAACTCTTTGGCGTTGACGCCAAAGACGCCCTGGGCCGCGGCTTGGATGCCGGCAATGTTGCGCCCCGAAGAATTGCGGCCGAACGGAACGACGTTTAAATACGCCTCTAAAATGTCCTCTTTGGAAAAAAATTTCTCCAGGCGAAGCGAAAGCAGCATTTCTTTCGCCTTCCGCTCGAACGACACTTCGCTTGTCAGCAGTTGATTTTTGACGAGCTGCTGCGTAAGCGTGCTCCCGCCGCTTTTGACCGGCGAGTTCGTCAGCTCTTGAAACATGGCGCGGATGACTGCCTTCGGAACGACGCCGTCATGTTCATAAAAATGTTCGTCTTCGGTCGCGATGATGGCTTGCACGACGTACGGAGACACGTCGGACAGGCGCACCGCCTCGCGGTCAAGGTCGGACCGGAACCGGCCTAAATATACGCCGTTGGCAAAGTACATGTGGCTCGTTTCGCCGTAATGGTAAATCTCCTTTTTCATCTCGTCGGGCGAGGGAACGGGCATATCTTTGACCAAAAAGGCAAAATAGCCGGCGCCGGCGCCGATGGCAAAGCAGACAAGGCAGAGTGCGGCGATGAGCAAAATTAAGATGACGTTCCAAACCACATCGTATGTAAGGGAAAAATAATGCCACGCTTTTTCAAGAGAAATGGAAAGTTGGTTTCGCTTCATGCCAGCCCCCCTATGCGGCAAGTCATTATATATCAGTATACCATAGGAAGGGGAGGCATTGTGGAATTTTGCTGATTTTTCGCTGTTTGTGCGAAAAGCGTTAGGGTTGACAGCGAGCGCATCGCTATGGTAATAAGAATGTATATATTTCATATGAGAAAGCGATGATGGGAACAAGTAGCGGCTGCCTCCCTGGTGCAGAGAGCTGGCGGACGGTGCGAGCCAGTCCACAGGCAGGCGTGAATTACCTCCCTGAGCAGCGATGGCGAACGTTTTTGGCACCTAGTAGCCATCCGCCGGCCGGCGCCGTTATCCAAATGAGTGAGAAAGCACCATGCTTTCTAAGTAGGGTGGTACCGCGACGAACACTCGCCCCTTCATCACGGGCGGGTGTTTTCTTTTGCATGACATTTATAGAGAGGTGAAGGACATGGATTTGCTTGCGGAATTGCAATGGCGCGGGCTCGTCAACCAAACGACGGATGAAGACGGGTTGCGCAAGCTGTTGAATGAGGAGCGGGTGACGCTCTACTGCGGGTTTGACCCGACGGCGGACAGTTTGCATATCGGCAACTTGGCCGCCATTTTGACGCTGCGCCGCTTCCAGCAGGCGGGGCACCGGCCGATCGCCCTAGTCGGCGGAGCGACGGGGTTGATCGGCGACCCGAGCGGGAAAAAAAGCGAGCGCACGCTCAATGCCAAAGAAACCGTCGAGGCATGGAGCGCGCGTATTAAAGAACAGCTCGGCCGCTTTTTAGATTTTGAAGCGGACGGCAATCCGGCGAAAATCAAAAACAACTACGACTGGATTGGGCCGCTTGATGTCATTACGTTTTTGCGCGACGTCGGCAAGCATTTCAGCGTCAACTACATGATGGCGAAAGAGTCGGTGCAATCGCGCATCGAGACGGGCATTTCGTTTACCGAGTTCAGTTATATGATGCTGCAGGCGTATGACTTCCTGAAGTTGTACGAGACAGAAGGCTGCCGCCTGCAAATCGGCGGAAGCGACCAATGGGGCAACATCACGGCAGGGCTTGAGCTTATTCGCAAAACGAAAGGCGAGGCGCGGGCGTTTGGCTTGACGATCCCGCTTGTGACGAAAGCGGACGGCACGAAATTCGGGAAAACGGAAAGCGGCACGATTTGGCTCGATAAAGAGAAAACATCGCCGTACGAGTTTTACCAGTTTTGGATCAACACCGATGACCGCGATGTGATCCGTTACTTGAAGTACTTTACGTTCCTGTCGAAAGAGGAAATCGAAGCGCTTGAACAAGAGCTTCGTGAGGCCCCAGAGAAGCGGGCGGCCCAAAAGGCGCTTGCCGAGGAAGTGACAAAGCTCGTGCACGGCGAAGAGGCGCTCAGGCAAGCGATTCGCATTTCTGAAGCGCTCTTTAGCGGCGACATTGCCAATTTGACAGCGGCGGAAATTGAGCAAGGGTTCAAAGATGTGCCGTCATTCGTTCATGAAGGAGGCGACGTTCCGCTTGTCGAGCTGCTCGTTTCTGCCGGCATTTCGCCATCGAAGCGGCAAGCGCGCGAAGACATCCAAAACGGCGCCATTTACGTCAACGGCGAGCGCCTTCAAGACGTCGGAGCCATATTAACGGCTGAACACCGCCTTGAGGGGCGGTTTACGGTCATCCGCCGCGGGAAGAAAAAGTATTATTTGATTCGCTACGCCTAAGAAAAAAGATCCGAAATGCATCGGCATTTCGGATCTTTTTTGCGCCTTAACGCGAGTAGAACTCGACGATGAGCGCTTCGTTGATTTCCGCCGGCAGTTCGGAACGTTCCGGCAAGCGGGTGTACGTTCCTTCCATTTTTTCCGGATTGAACGTCAAGTAATCCGGAATGTAGTTGTTCGCTTCGAGCGCTTCTTTAATCACTTGCAAGTTGCGCGATTTTTCGCGAACGGCGATCGTTTGTCCCGGTTTGACGCGGTACGACGGGATGTTGACGCGGCTGCCGTCGACCAAAATGTGGCCGTGCGTCACGAGCTGGCGGGCTTGACGGCGCGTGCGGGCCAACCCTAAGCGATAGACGAGGTTGTCTAGGCGCGATTCTAACAAAATCATGAAGTTTTCGCCGTGTTTGCCCGGCATTTTGCCCGCTTCTTCAAACGTTTTGCGGAATTGGCGTTCGTTCACGCCGTACATATGGCGCAGCTTTTGTTTTTCTTGCAGCTGCAAGCCATATTCCGACAATTTCCGCCGTTGCCCCGGACCATGTTGGCCAGGCGGATACGGACGTTTTTGCAATTCTTTCCCCGTGCCGCTCAACGAGATGCCGAGGCGGCGGGAAATTTTCCACATTGGGCCAGTATAACGAGCCATTCGTTGCTCCTCCTTACGCTTTTATTCCCGTAAAATAAAAGCAGATGTGCGCCAACAATTATGGCCATTTCGTTTTCATGCATCCTCGCTCTCGCAGCTAAGAGTTACACGATGCACCTCGGCGGGCCGAGGAACAAAATGGACCATAAAGGTGGGCACAAAGGCTGCTATATTTTACACAAAGGCTATTATATGATTTTTAGAGGATAAAGTCAACATTTTGTTTCCCTTCTTCTCTATTTGTATGATATAATAAAAGATGCAATTTTTAGAAAAAATTTGTCATCCCATTCTCTCATTTGGAATGATGATGCCGGTTTGGGTGGAAAAGGCGATGAACAAGGAAGAAATGAAGCGGTATGAATCATTTAAACAAAAATTTTTCCACTGGTTTTTAGCGTTTCAGGACGATGGGCCGTTTTCGGCGGCGGCGGGCGAGTTGCTCGCGCTGCTAAAAGAAGAGCTGGCGCTCGAGCAAGCCGTTTTTTATTTGTACGACCCGGTGCGGGCTGCCTTTTATCCGGAAGCGGCCGCGGTTGGGACGCCGGACGCTGGGCCGATCGCGGCTGATGGAGAACGGAAAGTCGCTGTTGTCGATGCCGGTGGGCCGCATATGGCGGCCCGGCTCTTTTTCATGCTTTCCGATGAGGCGCCGGCGATGGTCGAGCTGATGTATCGAAAAGACGGTGGTTTTGACGAACGGTTGTTGTGGGAGATCCGGGCGGATTTGGCGCGATTGTTTCGGAAACTTAGCGCGGTGCTGCAAGGGGCGGGCGAAGAGAAACGGTATGGACAGCTGCATCGCTTCGCCGCGAAAATTCATTCCTCGATGCGTATCGATGATGTGCTTGAAGAAATTATCCGCACGCTGCAAAACGTCTATCCATCGTTCACCTACCACCTTCTGTTGTCGCATGACAACCATCTGCGCGGAAATTTGCCGATCAAAACGCTTGTATTGGATGAAAGCGAAAAACAGACGGCGGCGTTGCGGGCGTTTTTGACTGGACAAGTGCAATGCGAGGAAATGGAGGCGCCGCCGCGCTCGATGCTGTACGCCCCGATTAAAGGGGTGCAGGCGGTGTATGGGGTGATTGAAATTATCGCTCCATACGCCGCGCCATTTCCAAAACGGGAGATTCATTTTATTTCGCTGCTGGCGAGCACGGCTGGAAGCGCGCTTGAGAACGCCAAATTGTATGAACAGTCGCGCCGGCTTGTCGCCGATTTGCAGCTCATCAACGACACGATGCGCCAATTGAACGCCCGGCCGCGGCTTCACGAAGCCATTGAGTACATGGTATCGCAAATCCAACAATCGTTCGGCGCAGACGAAGTCGGTTTTTTCTTGTTTGCCGACGGCAAGCGGGAGCTTTTGCCAGGCAGCACGCCGTTTTTTTTCGACCATCGGTCCGAGCCCTATATCGAATGGGTGGAAAAGCGACGCCAAAGCGGAAATGACATTTTATTTGCCGGCGATGTATGCGTGTCCGCTTTCGGTCCGTTTCGCTCCATCATGGCGGCGCCGATGCAGCAAAACAAAGAAACGAAAGGACTGTGCATTGCGCTCGCCAGCGAGCCATACCGATTTACGTTTGAGATGTTTAAGCTCTTGGAATCGCTCGTTCAACATTCAACGCTGGCGTTTATGAACGCGATGCTGCGCGAAGAGCTCGAGAAGCTGGTGATCACCGATTATTTGACAAAGCTGCATACGCGCCGCTACTTAGACGAGGTGATCCAAACATCCATGGAATCCGATGCATCAGGGGCGCTCATTTTGTTTGACATCGACAACTTTAAGCAAATCAACGATGTGTACGGCCATCAAACGGGCGATGGGGTGCTCGTCCAAGTGGCTGAGACGGTGCGCGCCAACATTCGCGATGGCGATGTGGCGGCGCGTTGGGGCGGGGAAGAGCTGGCGGTGTATTTGCCGAAAGTGCCGCTGTCTGAAGCCATTTCGATTGCCCGCCGCATCACAGAAAAAGTCAGAGAACAAACGATTCCGACGGTGACCGTTTCGTGCGGCGTGTCATGGTGGGAGCGCCATGGCTGCGAGGATGCAAAACAGCTGTTCAAACGAGCCGACGCCGCGCTTTATATGGCAAAAGAGACGGGAAAAAACTGCATTTTTGTGCACGATGACTGTCATTTGTATAAGGTGTAAAAAAGAGGAATCCGGGCAAGCGGATTCCTTCTTCGCGCTTGGTGCGCTTTTTTCGTCAGGCGGAAATGAGCACGCTGGCAAACTGCTCCAAGTAGCGGCGGTCGATGTCATCGAAGCGGTTTTTCACCGGGCTGTCGATGTCAAGAACGCCGATGACGCGGCCGTCTTTGATGAGCGGCACGACGATTTCCGATTGAGACGCCGCATCGCAGGCGATATGGCCCGGGAATTGGTGAACGTCAGGAACGACCACCGTCCGCCGTTTGGCGGCCGCCGTGCCGCACACCCCCTTGCCGAACGGAATGCGTACGCATGCCGGCAAGCCTTGGAACGGGCCAAGCACAAGCTCCTCGCCGTCTGCGAGATAAAAACCGACCCAGTTGATGTCGGTGAAAAACTGGTTGAGCAAGGCGGCTGCGTTCGCCAAGTTGGCGATGAAGTTGGGTTCCCCGGAAATGAGCGATTTCAGCTGTTCGATGACGAGCGCGTAATTTTCTTCGCGTGTTCCGTTGTAAGCCATGGGACGAAACATAGAACTAGCCTCCTTTTTCATCATGGTTGGAGCAGGACTCTGGCCTCAACATCCAGCAGGATGCAAGCAGGGAAATGGCTGATTCGCCTATTTTATGACGGCTGCGGGCGGTTGTCAACCGAAAGCGCCTCACGGTCCATCCTGTCCCGTCCTTGGTGCAAGTCGGCGGCGCGATGGGCGTCGGATCCATAGACGATCGGGATGCCCCGCCGCCGCGCCTCGGCGATCACGCCGCCCGGCGGATACGGCTCAAGGCAGAGCGGTTTGGCGGCGCCGGCGCCGTTGTAGTCCAATTCATAGCCGAACTGCTTGATGTCATCGAGAATGGCAACAATCCACTCATCCATTGGTTCCGAGCATGGGAAACGGCGTTGGAACTTGCGCACAAGGGTCATATGGCCGATGCGTTTCGGTTTGTAGCGGCCAAGCTCCGTGCGGATCGATTGCCGCACCGTTTCGTAGTAGGCGCGGTGGACGCGTTCGACCGATCCGAACAGGCGGACGATGTCGGCGAACATATCTTCGCTGTAATCAAGGCATACATATTGCCCCTCGTGGGCCAAAAAGTGAACCGATAAAATGCTGTCGTCAAGCAACGGGCCGACCTCGTCGAGCAGGCGGGTTGTTTCTTCCTCAAAGCCAGGAATAAAATCGACTTCGAGCCCGACACGGATGGCAATGTCGTTTCGGTAGCGGGCTTTCACCTCAGTGACGGCGTGCAAATAGCGCTCAAGCTGGCCCAGCTCCATCGAACAGTCTTGGTTGGGCGTCGGATCGATAAACCGCTCAGGAAGCGGGGCATGCTCCGTAAAGGAAATGTCGGTATAGCCCAGTTCGATCGCGCGCTCTACATAGGCCTCAAGCGGATCTTGGCTTCCATGCGGACAAAACGGCGTATGAATATGCCCGTCGCGCATGATCGATTTTCCTCCTTTCTCCCTTATGTATCATAGCAAAAATCCTGTAAAAAAAATAAAAATTTTGGTCAAAAAATGTCGTTAACATGGTATCATAAAAACATTGAAAAACATATATTTCTGCCTTCTCCGCTATTTTCGTTTGTTCGATAGAAGTAGCTTGAGTGCAAGGAGGGCATCAGCGGATGGGAATGGCATGGATCGTTCTGCTCCTCGGAGCGGGGGCAATCATATATAATCATGTGTACCGGAAGCGGATGTACCGGGAAATCGATCGGCTCGAGGAATGGAAAATCAACTTGATGAACAGGCCGGTGCCGGATGAGCTGGCGAAAGTGAAACAGCTGAATATGACAGGGGAGACGGAGCAGCTGTTTGAACGATGGCGCCAGCAATGGGACGACATTGTAGCCGTCAAGCTGCCGAATGTGGAAGAACAGCTGTTTGACGCGGAGCGGCTGCTCGACAAATACCGCTACCGGCAGGCGCGCCGGCTGCTTGGGCAGATCGCCGACGGATTGCGTCGTCTTGAGGAAGAAGTGCATGAAATCATTCATGAAGTGAATGAGTTGATCGGCAGCGAGGAACAAAGCCGGGCGGAGATCGAGGAGCTGCGTGCGGCTCACCGGGAAGCGAAAAAGGCGTTGCTTGCTTACCGTTATACGTTCGGTTCGGCTGCCGACTTGCTTGACGTCCGTTTAACGGAAGCGGAAAAGCAGTTTCAGCGGTTTGCCGAATTGACGGAAGCCGGCAACTATTTGGCGGCGCGCGATGTGGTTCTGACGCTGAAGGAAGAGCTCGGCCGGCTCACAGCTATGATGGAAGAAATTCCTAAACTGCTTGGCGAATGCCAAACGTCGTTGCCAGCTCAGCTCGCTGAGTTGGCTGATGGCTATCGAGAGATGGAAGAGCGCGGATACATCCTTGACCATTTGCACATGGAGCGCACGCTTCAGGAAAAGCGGGAAAAAATCGAGCAATGTCTGGCCATGATCCATGAGCTGCGCATCGAAGAAGCGAAGCAGATTGTCGCTGAGCTGAAAGAAGAGATCGACGCGCTCTACGATTTGCTCGGAAACGAAGTGCTCGCGCATCAATATGTGCAAACGGAAATGCCGCGCATTGGCAGCATGCTTCAGGAGCTCGCCGCCGAGGCGAAGGAAACCGAGGCCGAGGCGCTGTTCGTCCAGCAAAGCTACCATTTGGCGCCAAGCGACCTCGAAAAGTACCGGAGCATCGAAAAGCAGCTGCACCAGTTGCAAAAGCGGTTTTTTCTCATTCAAGGCCGCGTTGCCGAGGCGAAAACAGCGTATTCGCTCCTGAAAGAGGAGCTTGAGCAGCTTGTGTCCCAAATCGACCTCATGAAGGAAGAGCATGAACAGTTTCGAACGATGCTGCAGACGCTGCGCAAAGACGAATTGATCGCCCGCGAAAAGCTTGACGGCATGCGAAAAACATTGGCCGAGGCGCTCCGCCTTGTGCAAAAAAGCCGGCTGCCGGGGCTGCCTGAACCGTATGCGCTTGAATTGGCGGAAGCGAGACGCAGCTTGCAAGCCGTTGCCGCGCGTCTTGAAGAAAAGCCGCTTGACATGCCGGCGGTCGACCAAGCGTTGGAGGAGGCGAAAGCGGCTGTGGAACGGCTGTATGAGCGGACGGTGGAAATGATCGAACAGGCGACGCTGGCGGAGCGGACGATTCAATACGGCAACCGCTACCGCCGCCGCTATCCAGCGGTCCGCAAAGGGCTGGAAGAAGCCGAATTTTTATTTCGCCATTATGATTATGAGGAGGCGCTCCGGCAGGCGGTGGCGGCCGTTGAAGAAGTCGAGCCGGGCGCGTTTGACCGTGTGCAGAAATTATGGCAGGAGGATAACAGCCGGGAGCAGTGATAAACCACCCGATAAATGTCGGCTTTCACCGATATTTATCGGTTTTTTGGTGAATAATGTAAATGACTGTGTGTTTTCGTTGCCGATTGGCGCCTGTTTTGGTTAAGATGGACGATGGACAGCGATATTTTGCCGACAATGAGCGGAGGATGGAAGCGATGATTTATCTTGACAACAGTGCGACGACCAAACCATTTCCCGAGGTGGTCGATTCGTTCGTCGCCGTCGCAACGAACTATTTTGCCAATCCGTCGTCGCTCCATGGGCTGGGCATGAAGGCGGAGCGGCTTTTGGCGCAGGCGCGTGAACAAATCGCCGCCATGCTGCGCGTTAAGCCGAACGAAATCGTTTTTACCTCCGGCGGAACGGAGGCGAACAATTTCGCCATCAAAGGGGTCGCCTGGCAATATCAGCGGCGCGGCCGGCATATCATTACGACGGAAATCGAGCATCCGTCTGTCGCCGAACCGTGCCGCCAGCTTGAGGAGCTTGGTTTTGAGGTGACGTACTTGCCGGTCGACCGCGAAGGAAGGGTATCGGTTGAGCAAGTGGAACGCGCGCTGCGCGACGATACGATTCTCGTGTCGGTCATGCACGTCAATAACGAAGTTGGCACGGTGCAGCCGATCGAAGAAATCGGCGCCCTCTTGGCCCGCTATCCGAAAACATTGTTTCACGTCGATCGGGTGCAAGGGATCAGCAAAGTGCCGCTCGACTTGAAGCAAGCCGGCGTCGATTTATGCACGATATCGGCGCATAAATTTCACGGATTGCGCGGCGCCGGCTTGCTTTACGTCCGTGAAGGCGTCCGCTTGGCGCCGTTGATTGCCGGCGGCGGGCAGGAGCGGCAGCTTCGGTCCGGAACGGAAAATGTCGCCGCCATCGTCGCGATGGCGAAGGCGCTTCGCTTGGCGCTCGAGCGCTACGAGCGGGACATCGGCCGGCTTCAAGCATTGAAAGACGAGTGGCTTGAAGCGCTCTCTGCGATTCCAGACATCGAGATCAACACGCCGCGCGATGGCGCCGCTCCTCATATCATCAACTTTTCGTTAAAGCGCGGCGTGAAGCCGGAAGTGTTTGTTCACGAACTAGAAAAAAGCGGAATCTACGTTTCGACGACGTCGGCCTGTTCATCGAAAAAGAAGGCGCCGAGCAAGACGCTTTTGGCCATGGGGCTCGGCGAGGGCCGCGCCGAGCGCGGCATTCGCATCAGCTTGTCGTTTGACAATAGCCAGGAAGAAATCGCGCCAGCGGTGGCGGCGATCAAACAGGCGATCAAAACATTAAGCGAGGTAACGGAATAAGATGATGAACTATGACCGCATTTTGATCCGCTACGGAGAAATGACGACGAAAGGAAAAAACCGGAACATCTTCGTCCGGCGTCTTAAAAACAACATTGCCCGCAAACTGCAGGCGTTCGAGCGGATTCAGATTGAATATATGCGCGACCGAATGTACATTTTATTAAACGGCGAGCCGCATGAACCGATCATCGAAAAGCTGAAAACCGTTTTTGGCATTCATTCGTTCAGCCTGGCGATGAAGTGCGAAAACGATCTGGACGCCATTAAGGAAACGGCGCTCGCCGCCGTCCGCCAGCTCCCATACAAAGGAAAAACGTTTAAAGTGAGCGCCCGCCGCGTCGATAAGCAGTTTCCGTATCGAAGCGACGAGCTGAACTACGAGGTGGGGGCGCACATTTTGCGGCAGACGGACGGGCTTAGGGTCAACGTGCGCGAGCCGGATATTGACGTGCGCATTGAAGTGCGCCAAGACGGGACATATGTCACGTGCCGCGACATTTTCGGCGCCGGCGGCCTGCCGGTCGGAACGAGCGGCAAGGCGATGCTCATGCTCTCCGGCGGCATCGACAGCCCGGTTGCTGGTTATTTGGCGATGAAGCGCGGTTTGGAAATCGAGGCCGTCCACTTTTTCAGCCCGCCGTTTACAAGCGAACGGGCGAAGCAAAAAGTGATTGACCTCGTGCGCAAGTTGACGACATACGGCGGGAGAATCAAGCTTCACATCGTGCCGTTTACGGAAGTGCAGCAAGCCATTTATCAAGGAGTTCCGAACGAGTACTCGCTCATTTCCACTCGGCGGGCGATGCTTAGGATCACCGACGCGCTGCGCCGCCGCCAGCGGGCGTTGGCGATTGTCACAGGCGAAAGCCTCGGCCAAGTGGCGAGCCAGACGCTAGAAAGCATGTACGTGATCAATGAGGTGACCAACACTCCAATTTTGCGTCCGCTTGTTTCCATGGATAAGATGGAAATTATCGAGATTGCTAAACGAATCGATACTCACGATATTTCCATTCTTCCGTATGAAGACTGTTGCACCATTTTTACGCCAAGAGCGCCGAAAACGAAGCCGAAAAAAGAAAAAGTGCTCCATTATGAGAGCCAGCTCGACCTCGCTCCGCTTCTGGAAAAGGCAGTCAATGACACAGAAACGCTCGTCATTGATGAAGAAACAGGGCAGGGCGATGAGTTTGCCGAGCTGTTTTGAATCTCAAAATTTACCAAAAAGCATCGCTGCATATCGCCATCTGTTTTCACACATTCTATAGGTACAAGGAGGTGAAAACAGATGGCACGCAACAACAGCAATCAACTGCTTGTTCCGGGTGCGCAACAAGCGCTGGAGCAAATGAAATATGAGATCGCTCAAGAATTTGGCGTGAACTTAGGCGCTGACACGACTTCGCGCGCCAACGGTTCGGTCGGCGGCGAGATCACGAAACGTCTCGTAGCCATGGCGCAGCAACAATTGGGCGGCGCACGCCAATTCTAATTTCATAATGATGGCTTACGCGGCGGGGGCATTCCCCGCCGCTTTCATATGAGAAAAACGGTATTCAAAATAGAACGACTATTTTGTATAATAGAGATGCCGACCAAGGCGAAACAAGACAGAGGGGGAGAGGAACGATGAGGCGGGAAGACTTGATTGCTCCCGAGCGCTACAATTTAACATCGGAAATGGAACGGCATGCGGCCGCCGACCCGGACCGGATCGCGTTGAAATGGGAGAGCGAGCAAGGCGAAACGAAAGAGATTACATACGGCCGCTTGATGGCGCGCGCCAACCAAATTGGAAACGCTTTCTTATCACATGGGCTCGAAAAAGGCGATAAAGTGCTCGTCATGATGCCGCGCCTCATTGAAACATACGAAGTGTATATAGGGGCGCTCAAAGCCGGGCTTGTCGTCATCCCAAGCTCGGAGATGCTGCGGACAAAGGATTTGCAATATCGGCTCGTCCATAGCGAAGCGAAGGCGGTTGTCGCTTATGCGCCGTATACGGACGAATTTGCGCCGATTGACGGCATCGAACGTTTGACGAAGTTCGTCATCGGGGAACCCCGGGACGGATGGATTCCGCTTGAAGACGCCATGGCCAAAGAGAGCGAAACGCTTGAGGCGGCGGATACCTCGCGCGATGATATGGCGTTTTTGTCGTACACATCCGGCACGACCGGCAATCCGAAAGGGGTCGTCCATTGCCATGGTTGGGCGTACGCCCACTTGCGCACGGCTGCGAAAAACTGGCTGTGCATTGAAGAAGGAGACCTCGTTTGGGCGACGGCCGGACCGGGATGGCAAAAATGGATTTGGAGCCCGTTTTTATCGGTGCTCGGCTCGGGGGCGACCGGTTTCGTCTACTACGGCCGCTTTGAGCCGGAAACATATTTGCAGCTATTGGAAAAATACAACATCAATGTGCTGTGCTGCACGCCGACCGAGTATCGTTTGATGGCGAAAGTGCCGGACATCGGCCGCTATCATCTATCTCATTTGCACAGCGCCGTGTCCGCCGGAGAGCCGCTCAACCGCGAAGTGATCGACACGTTTGCCAAGCATTTCGGCGTCGAAGTGCGCGACGGCTACGGCCAGACAGAAAACACGCTGCTTGTCGGCGTCATGAAAGGAATGCCCATCAAGCCGGGTTCGATGGGGAAACCGACGCCAGGCAACCGCGTCGAAATTATCGATGAAAACGGCGAGCCGTGCCCGCCCGGACAAGTCGGCGACATCGCCGTCCATATCGAGACGCCGGCGCTGTTTAAGTATTATTACAAAGATCCGGAGCGGACAGCGATGCAGTTCCGCGGCGACTACTACATTACGGGAGACAAAGCGCGCAAAGACGAAGACGGCTATTTCTGGTTTGAAGGCCGCGGGGATGACATCATCATCAGCGCCGGCTATACGATCGGCCCGTTTGAAGTCGAAGACGCGCTTGTCAAGCACCCAGCCGTAAAAGAGTGCGCCGTCGTCGCCAGTCCGGATGAAGTGCGCGGCCATGTTGTCAAAGCGTTTGTCGTGCTGCGCGACGGGGTCGACAAAGACGATTCGTCTCTGATTCCGGCCCTGCAAGAACATGTGAAACAGTTGACGGCGCCGTACAAATACCCGCGCAAAATCGAGTTTGTCGACGATTTGCCGAAAACGGCGTCCGGAAAAATCCGCCGCGTCGAGCTGCGCGAGCGGGAAGCCCGCCTTGTCGGCCGGTCGTCGTAAGTAGAAAGAGCCGGTTGAGCTGGCCGTTGCCAGAAGCGGAGCGATGTCCGCGCGGCGACCAAACAAGAGGGTGTCTCGTTGCGAGACACCCTCTTGCCGCATGCGCGTCGAACGGATTCGCCATTTTAGATCCGGTGTTTCGCCGGGAGAACAGACACACGCTTCACAAAAAGACGCGTTTCACTTTATCCCAGAACGAATTGTCTTTTAGGCGCACCGTTTTGACCACCCGGTCGCTTAAACGAATGTCAATCCGCTCAATATGCTGGATGCTGAGCGCTTCATTGTCGAGGCCGATGATCGGAAAATGGCTTGTTTCTTCCGACATTTTCAGCGTCAACGTCCGCGAGCCGCTCAAAATGAACGGCGAGCCGAGCGTCCGATAGCGGTTGCTGTTGAGCGAGGCGAGTTCGCTCACTTGAAAGCACGGCAAGAGCGGATCGACGACCGCTCCGTGCACCGATTTATTGTAGCCGGTGCTGCCGGTCGGCGTCGAAACGATGATGCCGTCGCCGCGGAACGTCTCGAAATGCAAGTCGTCGATGAAAACGTCGATCGCCATCGTTTTAATGATTTGCGAGCGGATCGAACATTCGTTTAAGCAGAAAAACGAAGCCGCGCCGTCGATCGTCACTTCGATGATTGGGTAGCGCCGCACTTCGAGTTTCCAATTTTTCGCCGCTTCCACCATATGATCGATGTCGTCAATATGGAAATCGCAGTAAAACCCGCGCGCCGGCAAGACGGACACGCCGACGTACAAACGGTCAGGAAGAAATCCCGTCTGCCGCACCGCCTGCAAAAACGCGCCGTCATCCCCGATGCTGACGATGATGTTCGCTTCCCGATAGTCGTCGACGACAACAAACGGACCGCGCTCTGCCAGCTCAATGAGCGGCTTCACCCGTTCGATGAGCTTGTCGTCGCGCTTATAAAAAAAATAAAGACGGTTGCGTTCCATATCCATGTTTTGCGTCCTCCCGATGGCATCATCTAATCAATCGATGTACAATGAATATTGTACCACGTTTGCCAGGATTCTAAAAATATGGGCAGCCGATGCAGGGGGGAAGACGATGAATCGAAAACGATGGACCGCGTTGGCCATCGCCGCCGCCTTGTTTGTGATCTCGGTGCTTGTTCAAGCGGTTGGCGTTCTTTTGTCCGACAAGGCCGGCGGCTGGTCGGAAAGCTGGCTGGCGCTCATGGAGTCGCCATTTAGCGAAGAAGTCATCGCCGAGGGCGACCCGTTGAAAAAAATCGCTGTGTTGGAAGTGAACGGAGTTATTCAAGATGCGGGGGAAGCGGAGTCGCTTCTTTCCTCATCACAGTACAACCACCAAACGTTTTTGCAAATGATCAAACAGGCGAAAGAGGATCAAGACGTCAAAGCGATCATCTTGCGCATCAATTCGCCGGGCGGCGGTGTCGCGGAAAGCGCGGAAATTTACGATCAGCTGATGAAGCTGAAAAAGAAGACGAACAAGCCGATTTACGTATCGATGGGGGCCATGGCCGCCTCGGGCGGTTACTATATCGCTGCGGCCGGCGATAAAATTTTCGCCAGCCCGGAGACGATCACCGGCTCCATTGGCGTCATCATGCAAAGCGTCAACTATGAAGGGCTGGCAAAGAAGTACGGCGTGGAGCTTGTCACGATCAAAAGCGGGCCGTACAAAGACATCATGAATCCGGCGCGCAAAATGACCGAAGCGGAACGGGAGATTTTGCAGCGGCTGATCAATGATTCGTATGATGCGTTTGTTGATGTGGTAGCCAAAGGGAGAAAGCTGCCGGAAGACACGGTGCGCAAGCTGGCGGACGGCCGCATTTATGACGGGCGACAGGCGAAGGCGCTCCGCCTTGTCGACGAGTTCGGCTACTTGGATGACGCGATCGCTGCGCTCAAAAAAGAGCATCATTTAACCGGCGCTCAAGTCGTAAAATACGTGAACGATGCGCCGTGGAGCTCTCTCTTTGAGATGGTGTCGAACCGGATGAAGCCGGACAGCGAGGCGGCCGGGCTCATCCGCCTGTTGTCGCGCCCATCCTCGCCGCGGCTTATGTATTTATACGCCGAATAAAGGAGTGGAAACATGACGGACATGCAAATAACGGCGACGCTGGCGGATCATCTCCCGCCGGCAGAGCGCCCCCTCTGCTACGGCGGCTTTTGGCTTCGTTTTTGGGCGTATTGCCTTGATGTCATTGTTGTCTCAAGCCTCAACCGGCTCATCGTTTGGCCGCTTTTTCGCCTGTTCGATTGGCCGCTTGCGCAGGACGGTTTGTTCGCGCCAGCGGCGGTCGCGGCCGCCGTCGTCTTTTACGCCTATTTCGTGTTGATGACGAAAGCGTTTGGGCAGACGCTTGGCAAAATGGTGTTCGGCTTAAAAGTGGTCGATGAGCGCGGCGAGCCGCTCACCTGGCTGACCGTGTTGTTTCGCGAAGTCGTCGGCAAATTCATCGCGAAAAAATTGCTGTTCATCGGTTTTTTGTTTGTTGCGTTTTCCGAAAAGAAAAAAGGGATGCATGACCAGTTCGCGGATACGATCGTCGTCCGCGAGTAACAATTCGCCTGCATCAAGAACAGAACGTCAACCAATGTCCGCCTGCCGAAACGGCAGGTTTATTTTTTTTCCAGATGGCGACAATGTATGATGAAAGGGAGGGCGGACATTGAAAGCAGTCATCGCGGTCATCGCAACGGTTGTTCTTTTGCTTCTTCTCGTCGCCTGGATGAAAGTATCGGTGACGGTCGTGTTTCGCCATGTGAAAGACGACGATGAATGCAAAATCGTGGTGCGCACGCTGTTTGGCCTCCTCCGCTATACTGTCCGCATTCCGCTCATCAAGCTGGACATGGATCCGAATGCGCCGGGAGTGGCGTTTCTCCAGAAAAAAGGAGTGGAGGGAACGCGCGGGAAGGAGGAAAAGAAAGGGAAATTGACCCTAAAAAAAATCGCTGACCTGTTTCGACAGCTGAAACGGTTTCTCGAGCAAGTCGTCGACTTGCATGAAATTATGAAACAATTTTATCGCCACGTGACGATTACGAAATGGGAGTGGAAAACGAGAATCGGCACCGGCGACGCCGCGTCAACCGGCTTGCTCGTGGGGCTTGGCTGGTCGCTGAAATACATGATCATCGGCGCGGCGAGCCGCTATATGAACATGAAAACAACTCCGGCTGTCGCCATCGTTCCGGCCTACGATCGGGCCGCTTCGGAAACGGTGTTTTTATGTATGATTCAGTTTCGAATCGGGCATGCTATGGTAGCAGGATTGCGAGTGGTCAAACATTGGCGCGGACGGCGGCTGCCAAAGCGAAACCCATTGGCGGCCAAGCAGGCAAATGAAGGCTACTAGGAGGAATGACGATGACGAACCATCCGATTCAAGGGCTGATGACAACAGCGATGGAAAACTTAAAACAAATGATCGACGTCAATACGATTATCGGCGACCCGGTGGAGACGCCTGACGGCAGTGTCATTTTGACCGTTTCGAAAGTCGGGTTTGGCTTTGCCGCCGGCGGCAGCGAGTTTATGCTTGACGGTCAACAAAATGGCCACCAAGGGGCGCAAGCCGACGGGAACGGGCAGGCCCAAGGGAACGGACATCCGTTTGGCGGCGGCAGCGGCGGCGGCGTCTCGATTACGCCGATTGCGTTTCTCGTCGTCAACTCATCCGGGGTGAAGCTGCTCCATTTGGATGAAAGCACGCACTTATACGAAAAAATTCTCGATGTCGCGCCGCAGGCGTTTGAGAAGATTCAGGCGATGCTGAAGAAAAACAAGAAAGACGGCGCCGCAGGCCAAAAAGCAGACGACTTTGACATTTAGCCGGACCGTTGGCGTCCGGCCTTTTGTTTGTCTGCTGTCATGAACGGACAAAATCGTTGAAAAATTCCGTTCCGCGTTTTAGTATGGAAGTAGTACATATTTTTTCTAAAGGGGGAGAGAACCCATGGCCTATGTGACGTTTAAAGGGCAGCCGGTGACGCTTGTCGGCAACGAAGTGAAAGTCGGCGACAAAGCGCCGGATTTCACCGTGCTTGATCAAAACTTGCAGGAAGTGACGCTCGCGGATACGAAAGGGCACGTCCGCCTGATCAGCGTCGTTCCGTCGCTCGACACCGGAGTTTGCGACGCGCAAACGCGCCGGTTTAACGAGGAAGCGGCAAAGCTCGACAATGTGAAAGTGTTGACGATCAGCGTCGATTTGCCGTTTGCGCAAAAGCGGTGGTGCGGCGCCGCCGGCATTGAGAACGTTCAAGTGTTGTCCGACCATCGCGATGTTTCGTTCGGACAAGCATACGGCGTCTTGATCAAAGAACTGCGCCTGCTTGCCCGCGCCGTGTTTGTCATCGACAGCAATGACACAGTGACGTATGTCGAATACGTGCCGGAAGTGACGAACCATCCGAACTACGAAGCGGCGATTGAAGCGGCGAAAGCGGCGAAATAATGAAAAGGCCCCGACCCGTTCGGGGCCTTTTCGTTCCTATCGGCGCTTTTCTTGCGGCGCGAGGCGGACGGTCGTACAATATACAGAAGGGACGTTGGCAGAAAGGTGGGGACGTACAGATGATGACGCCAGTCGAACGGTTGTTCACGGTATTCGATGAAACGGCCCAACTTTTGCAAGAAGAATTGCAATGCACGTATTTAGAAGCCGTCGCGGAGACGGGGGAGAATTTGTTCCACGGCGACGTGCTGCAAAGCGAAGTGAGCGAGCTGAACGCGAAACGGCTGAAAAAGCAGTATCGCGAACTGATGCTGGAACGGTTTCAAAACGAAGAAATCCGCAAGGCGTTTCAGCTTGCGGTGTTAAAAGGGATGCGCAAGCATGTCCAGCCGCACCACCAAATGACTCCGGATGCGGTCAGTTTGTTTTTGGCGTATTTGGTCCGCGAGTTTACGCGCTCGCATTTGGCGCTTAAGATCCTCGACCCGGCCGTCGGCACGGCGAATTTATTGACGGCGGTGTTAAACGGCCTTCGAGGAAAACAGGCCAACAGCTACGGCAGCGATGTCGATGATCTGCTTGTCAAATTGGCGTACGTCAACGCGAACTTGCAAAAGCATCCGGTGCAGCTGTTTAACCAAGACAGCCTAAGGCCGCTGTTTGTTGAGCCGGTTGACGTCGTCGTCTGCGATCTGCCGGTCGGCTATTACCCGGATGACGACAATGCCGCCCGCTTCGCCTTAAAAGCGAAGGAAGGCCGGTCGTATGCCCATCATTTGTTCATCGAGCAAAGCTTGCGCTATACGAAAGAGGGCGGCTACTTGTTTTTCCTCATCCCGAATATGTTGTTCTCGAGCCCGCAGGCGGGGCAGCTGAACGAATTTTTAAAAGAGGCGGCCATTGTCCAAGGAGTCTTGCAGCTGCCGCTGTCGATGTTTAAAAACGATCAGGCGGCAAAAAGCGTGTTGATTTTGCAAAAGAAAGGGCCGAACGTCAAAAAGCCAAAACACGTGCTGCTTGTCGAGCTGCCGCGGTTTTCCAACAAATCGGCGATGCAGGCGATGATGGCGAAAATCGACGCCTGGATCACCGAGGAAAAAGAATGTTGACGAAAGGGTGTCCCAAACGCAACGGGACGCCCTTTTTGATCACCGTATAGGCCGTCAAGCCCCTTCACAAAACGAGAGGTTGCATCTTCCTCCCCTTGCGCTCACGCGTGGAAGTGGGGGTCTTCTCGGCTCAAGATGATAAATGTTGCTCTTTTCTTCATCGAAGAATCGCTGTTTTTCACCGACCTTTTCGGTCAGCTCCGTTTTCATTTTTCACAACATAAAAACTTTTTCTTGCAACCGGTTGCGAAACAAAGCCGCGCTTGAAACGCGAAAACGGGAGGCATACAATGAAAAAGGCATAGTGAAACAGCGCCCAATCGCGCACACTAACGGTAAGCGCGAGCGGATTTTGGCAAAAAAGGAGCTGTGTTTTCGATGGCGAAAGTGCTAGCCATTAATGCGGGAAGTTCCTCGTTGAAATTCCAGCTGTTTGAGATGCCGGCAGAAACGGTGTTGACCAAAGGGGTCGTCGAACGGATTGGCTTTGACGACGCGATTTTCACCATTGTCGTAAACGGTGAAAAACATCAAGAAGTGACGGCGATTCCGGATCATGCCGCGGCCGTTAAAATGCTGCTTGATAAGCTCATTCGCTACGGCATTATCCGTTCGTTTGACGAAATTGACGGCATCGGGCACCGCGTCGTCCACGGCGGGGAGAAGTTCAGTGATTCGGTGCTCATCACCGAGGACGTCATCAAGCAAATTGAAGAAGTGTCCGAGCTCGCCCCGCTCCATAACCCGGCCAACCTCGTCGGCATTCGGGCGTTTCAGGAAGTGCTGCCGGACGTGCCGGCCGTGGCGGTGTTTGACACGGCGTTCCACCAGTCGATGCCGGAACAGTCGTTTTTATACAGCTTGCCATATGAGTATTACACGAAATTCGGCATCCGCAAGTACGGATTCCACGGCACGTCGCACAAATACGTCACCCAGCGGGCGGCGGAGCTTCTCGGCCGGCCGATCGAACAGCTGCGCCTCATCTCGTGCCATTTAGGCAACGGGGCGAGCATCGCGGCGGTTGAGGGCGGCAAGTCGATCGACACGTCCATGGGCTTTACGCCATTAGCCGGCGTGGCGATGGGAACGCGCTCCGGCAACATCGACCCGGCGCTCATCCCGTACATTATGGAAAAAACGGGAATGACTGCGGATGAAGTGATTGAAGTGCTGAACAAAAAGAGCGGCATGCTCGGCATATCCGGCATCTCGAGCGATTTGCGCGACTTGGAAAAAGCGGCCGCCGAAGGAAATGAGCGCGCGGAACTGGCACTTGAAGTGTTTGCGAACCGCATTCATAAGTACATCGGCTCATATGCGGCGCGCATGTGCGGGGTCGATGCCATCATCTTCACCGCCGGCATCGGCGAAAACAGCGAAGTCGTGCGGGCGAAAGTGTTGCGCGGCCTCGAGTTCATGGGGGTGTACTGGGATCCCATCCTAAACAAAGTGCGCGGCAAAGAAGCGTTCATCAGCTATCCGCACTCGCCGGTCAAAGTGCTCGTCATCCCGACGAATGAAGAGGTCATGATCGCCCGCGACGTCATGCGGCTGGCGAATTTGTAGGGGTTGACGAGATTTACAAACAAAAACGTAATTTGTAACTAGCAAAAACATGCTAAAGCAACCTTTTTCATATTCGATTACGAATGTGGGAGGAGGTTGCTTTTTTCTTTGTCGATAAAAAAACGAGCATGCGTTAACAAAAAGAGAGTTTACACCATTAATGATGCGCTGAAGATTGTCCTAAAAAGAATCGTTGCAGCCATTTTGGCCAAAACAGCTGCCTCAAACAAACGGGGCAGCCATTTTTTTGTTTTGCCGCTTTGGTGCGCTTGATTCTTGTTTCAACAACTCCGGACGGAGATGTCTTGCGTTTTTCGTCTCCCCGGCAATCATCGGAATTGCCGGCGGCGTTGTTTCACGCCAAAATGAGAGTGCATACTCGGTTGAAGGGAGTGAACGGATATGGCATTGTTTCGTGATGATGCTCATGTGTATCGGGTGATCGGCGAGTTTATGCAAATTCCGTCGCGCCCAAGGACGGAAATGGAGCTGCGCAGCTGGTGGGGACAGCATCCAGCGTATCAGGAATACGGCAACGAGGTGGAGCAAATCAATCGGATTGGAGAACAAATCCGCCGTTCCCGCGCCGCGTTCGTCTTTTATTTGACCGATCCGGAGGCGGTCATCAGCATCGATGCGAGGCGGCCGGAAACCGGTGAAAACTACGCCATTTATTTCGGGCAGGCAATCGATGCGCCTGATGTTGCCATCAAGACGACCGGCGATATCGCCCACCAATTTTGGGGCGGCAACATCAACGTTCCATTGGCGC
Source organism: Geobacillus sp. CAMR5420 (assembly GCF_000691465.1). Lineage (NCBI taxonomy): Bacteria > Bacillati > Bacillota > Bacilli > Caryophanales > Anoxybacillaceae > Geobacillus > Geobacillus sp. CAMR5420. The sequence goes on along the minus strand of NZ_JHUS01000056.1, from coordinate 87,622 downwards.
TCATGACCGGAAAAATGAAGGCAAAAGGATCGAAAGCGAAGGCGCTGCAGCTTCTGCCGCGCATCGTGCCGGCGTTTCCGCTTTATCGGCGCTATTTGGAGCTGATCGGTGAGGATGGACTTCTTCATGCCTTGTGAGCTCGGCGCTGACAGGAAGGTGATGCCCCAAACGTCATTTAGATGTTTGGTTTGATGGAAATTTTTTGTAGCCCGCTTTCATGGCCGGACAAATGTCGGGTGAAAACGCAAAAGCAAAAGGAAAAATCCGAGCATCATCGGGATGGATGAATGATTGAAAGCGGTTTATAGTAAAAGTGGGCCAAAAAATTTCTGATAGTTCAAAATATTAAGGAGGTACTGATATGCCCAGTGTGAAAGAAGTGTTTCAGATGATCGATCAACAATTGAAAGAAGACATTTCACGAGCGGAAGGAATTGTCGCCGTGTATCAATTCAATTTGAGCGGCGATGAAGCCGGCGTCTACCAAGTCGTGCTCCGGCCGGATGCAGGATTTGTCATTGAAGGGGAGCAAGAGCCTTCTGATTGCACGTTAAGCATGGACAGTGAAGATTTTAAAAAAATGGCGGAAGGGGAATTGAACGGAACGGAGGCGTTTATGAGCGGGCGGCTTCGCATTGACGGAGATATGGGGCTGGCGCTTCGCCTTCAAGAAGTGCTCGCCGCATACAACAGTGCAAAGCAGGCTTAACGGAGGAAAAGAGGGCGGTCGACAAATCGGCTGTCCTCTGACAAACCGATAGGGGAGAAGCGGACGATGCGTTTGACGGATATTTGGAAACGAAACATAGAGGAATATGGACCGTATCCGTTGCTGGTATTCGAAGGAAAAGAATATACGAACATTGAATGCGATACCCGTTCGTCTCAGCTGGCTCATGCATTGATTGAACTTGGGGTCAAGCCGGGCGACCGCGTTGTTGTAACGATGCCGAACAGCCCGGAAGTCATCATCGCCTTTAGCGGCGTCTTGAAAGCAGGAGCGGTTGTCGTGCCGGTGTTGCCGCTGTTGCAGACGCAGGAGCTCCATTACATTTTTAAAGACTGCCAACCGAAAGTGGTGCTGACGGCGGAAATGCTGTGGGCGAAAGCGAAAGAGGCCGCCAATGGCTTGCCGGCGCCTCCGATGATCGTCACGCTGGACGCTCCGGATTCTCCTCACTCTTTGCGAACGAGAATGGAACAAGCTCCTGCCAGCCTGACGACGTCGGAAGTCAATGAAAACGATCCTGCGGCTTTGCTTTACACGTCGGGAACGACCGGCCAGCCGAAAGGGGTTGTGTTGACGCACCGCAATTTGTCCACGAATGCGGAAGCGGCCGCTGAGATGGCGAAGCGGCTGCCGACCGAATTTGCACGCGTCGGCCTTGGGGTATTGCCCATCTCCCATGCGTTCGGATTTACGATGATGAACGTCGCGCTCCTTTTGGGGGATCAAGTCGTCCTTTTGCCGTATTTTGAGCCGAAAAAAGCGCTCGAAGCGATCGAGCGGCATCGGGTGACGCATACGGCGATGGTGCCGGCGATGTTTCATGCTTTATGCCATTATGCCGAGGCCGACCGGTACGACACTTCCAGCTTGGTGGCTTGCATATCCGGTTCTGCGGCGCTGCCGCCCGAACTTGCTGAGCAGTTTCAGCGCAAGTTCAACTGTCTTATTTTGGAGGGATACGGTCTGTCCGAGGCGGCGCCGATTGTGACGGCGACGGATCCGACGAAACCGATCAAGCTTGGATCAGTCGGCTTGCCGCTTCCCGGGGTTCGGGTGGCGGTCGTCGATGAATACGGAAATCCCCTGCCGCCAAACGAAGTCGGAGAACTGATTGTGTCGGGTCCAAACGTTTTTCAAGGCTACTATGGAAAAGACGAGGAGACCCGCCAGGCGCTGCGCGACGGCTGGTTGTATACCGGCGATATGGCGCGCATCGATGAGGACGGGTATGTGTTTATCGTCGATCGGAAAAAAGATGTCATCATTCGCGGTGGATTCAATATTTACCCGCGCGATATCGAGGAGCTGCTGATGTCCCATCCGGACGTGCTGGAAGCCGGCGTCGTCGGCGTCCCTTCACCGAAAATGGGCGAAGAAGTCGCCGCGTATGTCGTCGTTCGGCGCGGGGCCCAAGTGACGGAAGCGGAGCTGATCGAGTTTTGCCAAAAGCGGTTGGCGAAATACAAAACCCCGCGCTTTTTGAAAAAGGTCGGCTATTTGCCGAAAACGATGATCGGCAAAATCGACAAAAAGAAGCTGCGCGAATGGGCGAGCGAGTTCATTCCCGCTGTTCAATCGTAATGGAAAAGGAGAGGGGCAAGGTGATATCCTTTCAACCGTCGAAAGAAGAACAGGCGTTTTTTCAAGTTGCCCGCAGCCTAGCCGTTGAGAAAATTCGGCCGGTCGCAAGAGAGTGTGAAAAACATCGAACGGTTTCAGTTGATGTGAGCGAACGGGTGGATGAGCTCGGCTTGTCAACGCTCGAGCTTCCGGAATCGTGGGGAGGCTTGGAACTGCCGCTTCTGTCGCAATCGATCATCTGGCAAGCGCTCAGCTATGGCGATTTAGGCGTCATTCAAGGGCTTCCGGGGGCCGGGGAGGCGTCTTCCCTCTTTCGTCTGTCTCCCGAGCACCGCGTGTGGCACCGGTACCGGGAGATGGCGAAAGGCGGATGGCCGACTGTCGCCTGGATCGACGAAGCGGAACAAAAAGAACCGCTGAAGGAAGCGATTCGCGTGCGCCGGCGCGGCAGCGGATATATTGTGGACGGGGTGTCGTCTCCAGTCCGCTTGGCGTCGAAAGCCGACTGGGCGGTCATCGCCGCTAGGGACGAAGAAGAGGAAACGGTATTGCTCGCCTTTGATGAGCGAGTATGGGAGATCGAAGAAGGAGACATCAGGCTTGGGCTGCTGGCTGCCGGCATCGCTCGCCTTCGATTCGCAGAAGTGTACGCCGGTCCGGAACAACTCGTGGCCCGCGGCCCGGAAGCGGATGCATTGCTCAACCGCATGCGCGCCCGAAACCAAGTCATCGAAGCGGCGAAGGAAGTCGGCTTGATGGAGGCGGCGCTTGATTACACCATTGAATACACTGCGGGAAGAAAGGCGTTCGGACAGGAGATCGCCAAGTTCCAAGGGGTGTCATTTACGATCGCCGAAATGGCGTTCGAATGCCGCGGGGCGAAACTGCTTGTATGGCAAGCGGCCGCTGCGGTTGACCAAGGGGATGAACAGGCGGGCGGCTACGCCTGGAGCGCGTTGTCGCGAGCTCATCGTTCCCTGCGCTATGTCACCGATCAGGCCGTGCAAATGCTCGGCGGGCACGGGTACGTGCAAGAATACCCGGCTGAAAAATGGATGCGCGACGCCCAGGCGCAAGTGATGCTGTACGGCCGGGAAACGGATTGGCTCATCCGCCGCGGCGAACAGCTGCTGGGCAAACGGAAAGAGAGGGTGGCGCCATGATTTCCTTTGAATTCTCACCGCAGCAAAAACAAATCAAAGAACTCGTCCATTGGTTTGCTAAACATGAAGTGCGCCCGATCGCGCTGGAGGCCGACCGGCTCGGGCGGGTGCCGGACGAATGGCTGCAAAAAGTCAACAAAATGGGCATCCAGCTGAATGCGTCTTCGTTTGGCGGAGGGCGTGCTTCGGCTGATTCGGAAAAGAAAAAGGAGAAAAAAGAGCGCGAAGGCAACCGCGTGGCCGTCATCGCCGCTGAGGAGCTCGCGTGGGGATGCCCAGGCATCGCCCTTTCCCTTCCCGGCCCTGGCTTAGGCGGTCCGCCGATTCAATCGAGCGGCACGCCCGAGCAAAAGCAGCGGTTTTTGTCCATTTTCACGAAGGAGGAGCCGCGCTGGGGAGCTTACGCCTTGACGGAACCGGAAGCCGGCTCGGACGCGTCCGGCATCCGCACGACGGCGAAAAAAGTGGACGGCGGCTATCTCTTAAACGGGCAAAAAATTTTCATCACCAACGGCGCCCGCGCTTCTTGGGTCGTCGTGTTCGCCACGGTTGATCCGAAGTTGGGCCGCGCCGGGCACCGGGCGTTTGTCGTCGAAAAAGGGACGCCGGGATTTGTCGCGACCCGCACCGTCCATAAGATGGGTTTGCGCGCCAATGAAACGGCGGAGCTCTTGTTTGAAGACTGCTTTGTTCCTGATGAAAATTTGCTTGGCGGTGAAGAGCTGTACAGCGCAAACGAAAATCGCCCGTCCGGCTTCCAAGTGGCGATGAAAACGTTTGACAGCACGAGGCCGATCGTCGCGGCCATGGCCGTCGGCATCGCCCGCGCCGCCTATGAATATACGCTTGACATCGTTCGCAGCGAGTACCCGAAACAAGGACGGTTGTACTATGAAGCAGCCGCCCTGCTTGCCGAGGCGGAGCAAGAGATTGACGTTGCTCGCCTGTTGACGTGGGAAGCGGCGTGGAAAGCCGACATTGGCGAGCCGAATGCGATGGAAGCGGCTATCTGCAAGGCAGTGGCCGGGAAAATGGCGCTTCATGTATGCGCTATGTGCCTTGAACTGCTCGGGCCCGTCGGCCTTGACGGACATTTGGTCGAGAAATTGTACCGCGATGTGAAAGTGTTCGATATTTTCGAAGGCACGCAACAAATCCAACGCCTTGTCACCGCAAGGCGGTTGTATGCGCCATACGGGGTGCACGTATAGAAGAGCGAGGCGGCGACCCAAACATCTCCGCTCGCGGTGGAGAGCGATGATCATTTATGAAGTTGCCGGTTCGATCGAACGAAAGGGGGAATTCCGATGCCTTACGAAACGCTGCGCATCGAGCGGCGAAACAAAGGAGTCGCTTGGGTGATGATCGACAACCCGCCGGCGAACGCCATTAGCGAGCGGTTAATGGAAGAATTGGAGAAAGCAGCCGATGAATTGGAAGCCGACCGCGGGGTGCGCGTTGTCGTCATCGCGTCGGCCCATCCGAAAACGTTTCTCGCCGGCGCTGATTTAAAGGATATGATTCAGCGAGGAACCCAGTTTGCCGGCAATGAAGCGGGCATCGCCGAACAAAGCGCCCGCATGCAGCGCTGCTTCGACCGATTCGCGACGATGCCGAAGCCGGTCATCGCGGCCATCAACGGCTACGCGCTCGGTGGCGGCTGCGAATTGGCGTTGGCTTGCGATTTCCGCATCATGGGCGGCGGCAAAATCGGCTTGACGGAAGTCTCGCTCGGCCTGATCCCTGGCGCGGGTGGCACGCAGCGGCTGACGCGCCTCGTCGGGCGGGCGAAAGCGACGGAACTCATTTTTCTCGCCAGACGGCTTGAACCGCAAGAAGCGCTCGAACTCGGCCTCATTCATCGCATCACGCCCCCGGAGCGGTTGGAAGAAGAGGCGGCGGCGTTTGCCGAGCAACTGTCAGAAGGGGCCGTACGGGCGATGGGGCTTGCCAAGCGGGCCATCTATGCGGCCGAGGGGCTTCCAGAGGATGGATTTGGCATCGAAGCGGCATCATTTGCGGCAACGTTTAAGACAGGAGAGCCGGCGATTGGGCTGGCGGCGTTTTTCCAAAAGAAACAACCGCAATTTTTACGTTAAACGGAGGGATCACCGATGTCGTCATGGGCGGAACTGCTGAAAGGAAAAGTGGCGGTCGTCACCGGCGCCTCACGCGGCCTCGGGCGCGCGGATGCCTTGGCGCTTGCCGAAGCGGGAGCGGATGTCGTCATTACCGATATTTTGCTCGAATCGGATGAAGAAAGCAAACAGACGGCGCAAAAATATGGACCGCTCTCACAAGTGATGCAGAGTACAAAAGTGGTGTACGCCGAAAAGACAGCGGAAGACATTCGCGCCATGGGGCGGCGGGCGCTGGCTCTCAAAATGGACGTCACCGACCGTGAGCAAGTGAAAGAAGTGTTTGCCCGCGTCAAAGAAGAGTTTGGTTCCATTGATATTTTGGTCAACAACGCCGGCACGCTCGACCACGTTTCGCAAATCGAAAAGCAAAACGATGAGTTTTGGGAGCGCGATTTGCGGGTGAACCTGACCGGCACGTACAACTGTACAAAAGCGGTATGGCCGTATATGAAAGAGCAAGGATGGGGGCGGATCATCAACATGTCGTCTGTCGCCGGGACGCTTGGCGGCTTCGGCCAGGCGAGCTATTCGGCGACGAAAGGAGCGGTGCTGAGCTTTACGAAAAGCATGGCGCTTGAAGGGGCGCGCTACGGCATCACCGTCAACGCCATCGTGCCGGGCATTATCAACACGGAAGCGTTCCGCATGGGCAACCCGAAAATGAATGAGCGCATGATCCAGCGCACCGCGTTCCGCCGTCCGGGCGAGCCGGAAGACGTCGCCAATGCCATCGTGTTCCTTTGTTCCGATAAAGCGAAGTACATTACGGGGATTGGGTTGAATGTTTCAGGCGGCATCGAATTGTTTACGTTTTGACGAAACGGACGCCGCGCTTCGGGGCGTGCTGAAGGAAGTTCGATGTTCAGACAGAAAAGGAGGAGCGGCATGAGGGAAGTGGTGATTGTTGACGCCGTGCGCACGGCGATCGGCAAGAAAAAAGGGGCGCTCTCAAGCGTCCATCCGGTCGATTTGCTTGTTCCGGTGCTGCGGGCGCTTGTCGACCGAAATGGGCTGGATGCCGGCCTGGTGGAAGATGTCATCGTCGGCTGTGTGACGATGACCGGAGAGCAAGGGGGCAACATCGCCCGCCAAGCGGTGCTCGCCGCCGGCTTTCCAGTCGGAGTGCCGGCGTTTTCCTTAAACCGGATGTGCGGCTCGAGCCAACAGGCGATTCATAGCGCGGCGCAGGCGATTTTGGCCGGCGACATCGACATCGCCATCGCCGCCGGGGTCGAAAGCATGACGCGCGTTCCGATGGGAAGCGACATGGGGCGGTTCAGCCGCCAGCTGACAAGTCGGTACAACATCGTGCCGCAAGGGATTTCTGCGGAGATGATCGCGAAAAAATGGGGATTGTCGCGGGAAGAGCTTGATGCGTTTTCCTTGCAAAGCCATGAAAAAGCGGCGGCGGCAACCGACCGCGGGATGTTTGAGCGGGAAATCATTCCGCTTGACGTGCCGGGCGAGGAGGGGACGGTGTCCTTCACCCGCGACGAAGGGATTCGGCGCGACACCTCGCTCGAAAAGTTAGCAGCGTTAACGCCGTCATTCCAGCCGAAAGGCGGCGTCATCACCGCTGGGAATTCCAGCCAAGTCAGTGATGGAGCGGCCGGTGTGCTGCTCATGTCGGCAGAAAAAGCCCGGCAGCTCGGTTTGCGGCCGAGAGCCCGCATCGTCGCCCGCGCGGTCGTCGGCGAAGATCCGATTCTGATGCTCACGGGCGTCATCCCGGCCACGCGCCGCGTGCTCGAAAAAACGGGACTGCGCCTTGAGCAAATCGATGTCATCGAAATCAATGAAGCGTTCGCTTCGGTCGTCAAAGCATGGGAGCGGGAGCTCGAGCCGGATATGGCAAAAGTCAATCCGCGCGGCGGGGCGATCGCCCTCGGACACCCGCTCGGCGCGAGCGGCGCCCGGCTGATGACAACGCTGCTCCATGAGCTTGAGGACATGGACGGGAAATACGGATTGCAAGTGATGTGCATCGGCTTTGGCATGGCGACAGCCACGATCATCGAGCGGCTGTAAGCAGAAAGGAGGAAAGCGGGTTGCACGCATCACTCGAAACGGCCAAGCCAAAACCAGCGCGCGACTTTGCGGCCATTGGCGCTGCCATTGAAGAGGAGCTGGCTGCCATTACGGCGGGAAAACGGCGGCGGAAAATCATCGCTGTGCTTGTCAAAAACGGGCTTGGCATGGTGCTTGGCGACGCCATTGCCCGCAAGCTGCGAGGGAACGAGGGAGACAAACAATATTTGCACCATATCGGCCGAAGGCTGCGCCTGGCGTTTGAGGAGCTCGGCCCGACGTTCATCAAGCTCGGGCAGGTGCTTGTCACAAGGCAAGACTTATTGCCAGAGCCGATTACGCTTGAGCTGGAGAAATTGCTTGACCGGGTGCCGCCCATTGAGTTTGCCAAAATCGAATACATTTTGGAGCGGGAGCTGCCTGACGGCTTGGAGACGTTTGAATGGATTGAGGAGGAGCCGCTCGGCTCGGCGTCGCTCGCTCAAGTGTACAAAGCGAAACTCAAAGACGGGCCGGTTGTCGCGGTCAAAGTCGTGCGCCCGACGGTCGAAAAACTGTTTCAAACCGATATCGCCATCATTAAAAAAATGGCCGCCCGCCTGCAAAAGCGGCTGCCGCCCGAGCTGCAGGCCGCCCTCGATCTTGGGGGGCTCGTGCAAGATTATTACAGCAGCGCCATGGATGAGCTCGACATGACGGAAGAAGCAAGAAAAATGCAAGAAATGAAGCAAAAGTACGAAAGGAGGGCTGAACATGTCACGGTTCCGCACGTGTATGAAGCGACGAAAAGCGTCTTGATCATGGAATACATTGACGGCTGGCTCATTAAAGACTTCCCTGTCGATTTTCTCACCTTCGAAGAGCGGGTCAACATTATGATTGACCTCGTCCACCATTACGTGCAGACGATGCTCGACGGCCATTATCATGCGGATGCCCACGGTTCCAACATTATGATTGACAAGCGGACGAAAAAGGCGGTCATCATCGACTGGGGGATGACCGGGCGGATGGACAGCGTGATGGCGCAAATTTTGATGCGTGTCATTTTGCACATCCAGCTCAACCAGGCGGAAGACGCCGCCGAAGTGTTTATGGAACTGATGTCGCCCACCATTTACACCGATGTTGTCAAATTGAAAGATGAACTGCGGACGTTGACGTTAAACTATGTGTCCGCCCATCAAGGGAGCAGCCGCTACAACTACGGCCGCCTCGTCCTTGAAGCGACGGCGATCGGGCTCCGCAACTACTGCAAAGTCCCGAACGGCTTGGCGCTTTGGGCGAAAGGATTTTCCGCCACCGAAGGGACGGCGCGCTGGATTTGCCCGGAAATTTCGTACGGCGAAATCGTGGAGGCGTATGAAATTCCAATTTTAAAAAGCATCCTCGGAAAGCGCTTTAATTTTCGCGCCAACGCGAGTCTTGTCGCGGAAACGGCGGAAATGATCGCCACCTTCCCGCGCCGGTTCAACAAAGTGTTGGAGACGATGGCCGAAAACAAATGGCGCATGACCGTGCAAGTCCAAACCGACCCGGTGACGCGCAATACGCTCAACCAAATCGCCAACCGTTTGGCGCTTTCCCTCATCGCGTTTGCCATCATTATGGCCACCGGGTTTATTGTCGCCAGCATCCCGGGCGGAACGTTTCTCGGCATGGAGAAAACGACGATCGCCAACATCGGGTTGGCCGTTTCTGTCATCTTGGTCGTTTTCCTTGGCTGGCGGCTGTTCCGGACGCGCAAACAGCGGCCGCGATTTTAAAGAGGGAGGAAGGAACATGCGCGAGGAACAAGAAGAGCTGACGATGTCAAAGCGCATCGAAGCGTTTTACCGGCAAAGCGGCGGGCCGGGAAGCCCGACGATCCGGCGGTTGCTCGATAAGCATTTGCTGTATGGGAAAGACCACGGCCTGCCGGGGAAAAAGGAAGAGTTTGAGGATGTCATCCGCGATGTGTTTTTGCAAGACCATTCGACCCGGCCGCTCGTCATCGGCCTTTTCAAGCTGAAAGAAACGCTCAAGCAGGAATGGGACGCCTATTTGGATGCATTGCGGGGCCGCGGCATCCGTGAAGAGGAGGCGGATATGGCCGGCAAGCGGGTGTAATGGGCGGATGGAAAAGGAGGGAACGACATGGCAAAAGCCGCAGTATTGCACCGCTACGGGGAGCCGCTTTTCATCGAGGAAGTGGAAGTGGCAGCCCCGAAGCGCGGGGAAGTGAAAGTGAAACTGAAAGCAGCCGGCCTATGCCATAGCGATTGGCACGTCATCGACGGAACGCTCCCGCTGCCGCTGCCGATCGTGCTTGGTCATGAAGGGGCGGGCATCGTCGAAGAGGTCGGGGAGGGCGTGACGAGCGTGAAACGCGGCGACCACGTCGTCTTAAATTGGGTGCCGGCTTGCGGCCGCTGCTGCTACTGCCAAATGGGGCGGCGAGATTTGTGCGAGGAGGCGGCAAGGCTGACGGCGACCGGGACCATGCCCGACGGGACGACGCGCTTTTCTTGGCAAGGGAAGCCAGTGTATCAGTTTTTAACAACCGGCGCGTTCAGTGAATATACCGTTGTGCCTGAGCAGGCCGTCATTCCGATTCGCCGCGACGTGCCGTTTGAAGTGGCCGCCTTGATCGGCTGCAGCGTCATCACCGGCGTCGGCGCCGCCATTCACACGGCCAAGGTGAGCCCGGGCAGCACGGTCGCGGTGATCGGCGCCGGCGGCGTCGGATTCAATATCATTCAAGGAGCCGCGTTAGCGGGGGCGAAACAAATTATAGCCATTGATGTCGTCGATGAAAAATTGGCGATGACGAAAACGTTCGGGGCGACGCACACCGTCAACGCCCGCGAGGACGATGCCGTCAGCGCCGTGCTCGACTTGACCGACGGCATCGGCGTCGACTATGCGTTTGAAGCGATCGGCCGCCCGGAGACGATGGCCGACGCATACAACATGACGCGAAAAGCGGGAACGACGGTCATCGTCGGCATCGCCGCGCCGCATGAAACGGTGGAGATCAACGCCTTTTCGCTGCCGTCCCAATCCAAAACGTTGACCGGTTCGTGGCTTGGCCAAGGCAATCCGCCGGTTGACTACCCGAAGCTGCTTGATTTGTACGCGGCGGGCAAGCTGAAGCTCGAACCGCTCATCAGCGCCGTCTATTCGCTCGACCAAATCAACGACGGATTCGCCGCCTTAAAGAGCGGGCAAAACATTCGCGGCATCATTCGCTTTGAAGAATGAGACGACAAGCCGCCCCGCGTGCGTTTGGGTGAACAAACAAGAGAAGCTGTTGGGCGGTCGGAAAGAGGGCGTTCCATCCGCCCTTGGACGAAAACGGGAAGGCCGGTGTTTGGACGGGCAAACAAGGGGATCGAAAAAAACGTGGAACGATCGAGACGAGAGGGGGATTGACATGCCGGTGTTTCAAAGCGAGCAGGAAGTATACGACGTTCTTGGCCGCTTTTTTGAACGCGTGGCCGAAACGGAAGAGTCAAAAGAATTGATTGCGGCGACGGAGCTCGGGCCCGGATATGACGCGTTTGTCCAATACATTTTCCATAAGCCGGAAGCGAAAATTACATGGGCGCAGGAAAACGGGAAATTGAAAATTGTCTGCGGCGAAACAGCGCTGCGCCCGGAGCTCATTTTTGAGCAGACGGCGGATGTCGGGCATAAATTTTGGCTCGGGAAGCTCGATTTGCAGCAGGCGCTCGCCCGCCAGCAAATCAAAGTGCAAGGGCCGCTTGTGAACGCCTTGAAAGTATTGCCGCAGCTTGACGCCATTTACCCGGCGTACCGCGAATATTTGCAGGAAATCGGACGGAGCGACTTGTTGCTATAGCAGGCGAGCTTGGGAATGCATGGCGGGATGTCGCCAGGGGGCGCTGTAAGCACTTGAAAACGCGCTGTCTCCATCGGCTTTGCGCCCGATATAGCGGTTGGGAAAGGAGAAACGACGATGATTTCTATGAAAACAACAGAAGCTGGTTTATGGATTGGAGGAGAATGGCGGCCGGCGGCGGATGGCGCGATGTTTGACGTCATCGACCCGGCGACAGGCCAAGTGACGGCACGTGTGGCCAACGCCGGGGAAAAAGATGTCGACGCAGCGGTCGCCATCGCCGAAGAGGCGTTTTCGGACCGGCGTTGGCTGTCGATTCCCCCCCTTGAACGCGGGCGCATCTTGCGGCGCATCGCCGAACTGATCCGCCAGCACTACTACGAACTGGCGCAACTCATGACGCGGGAAAACGGCATGCCGATCAATCTAGCGTTGTTTGTTGAAATTCCGCTTGCCGCCGACTGCTTCGACTTTTTCGCCTCGCTCGTCGTCAAGCCGCAAGGGGAGGTGCTGCCGTTTTCCGTCGCCGGCTCGGCGCCGGATTATATGGCGTGGACGATGAAGGAGCCGATCGGGGTGGCTGGGCTCATCACCCCGTGGAACTTTCCGCTTTTGATGCCGACGTGGAAAATCGCCCCAGCGCTGGCGGCGGGCTGTACGATGGTGTTAAAACCGGCGCCGGAAACGCCGCTGACGGCGTTGAAGCTTGCTGAGATTTGCCATGAGGCCGGCGTGCCGGAAGGCGTCATCAACGTCCTGCCTGGACTCGATGAGGCCGGAAAAGCGCTCGTCAGCCACCCTGGCGTGCCGAAAATCGCGTTTACCGGCGAGACGGCGACCGGCCGCCATATTTTGCAAGCGGCCGCGCCGCACATCAAACGGGTGACGCTCGAGCTCGGCGGCAAGTCGCCGAACATCATCTTTGCCGACGCCGACTTGGAACAGGCGGCGAAAAGCGCGCTGTTTGGCGTGTTCTACAACTCCGGGCAAGTGTGCCAAGCGGGAAGCCGCATTTTAGTCGAACGGCCGGTTTACGAAACGTTTGTCGAGCTGTTGGCCAGCAAAGCGAAAAAGCTGAAAGTCGGGCCTGGCGTGGATGCGCGCAGCGACCTTGGCCCCGTCATCAGCCGGGAGCAATACGAGAAAGTATTGCGCTACATTGACATCGGCAAGCAGGAAGGGGCGAAGCTCGTTGCGGGAGGGAGCGCTTTAGATGGGCTTGGCGGCGGCTATTTCATTGAACCGACCGTCTTTGCCGATGTATCGCCATCGATGTGCATCGCCCGTGAAGAAATTTTCGGGCCGGTCGCCGCTGTCATTCCGTTTCAAGATGAAGAGGAAGCCGCCTCCATTGCCAACGATACGATGTACGGCTTGGCGGCGGCGGTTTGGACGAATGACATCAAACGGGCGCTCCGCTTAGCGCGGCGGGTGAAAAGTGGAACCGTGTGGATCAACACGTACCAAGTGCTGTCGCCGACTGCGCCGTTTGGCGGGTACAAGCAAAGCGGCCTCGGGAGAGAGCTTGGCATGCAGGCGCTCGACGCCTATCTCGAGACGAAAACAGTCATTTGCGACCTCAATGGCCGGCCGATGACGTTGTTTTAACAGCAGGGGAAAACCTTGTCGGAACGTTTTTACTTTCGAAGGACATTCGGACGGATCGATTTCATCAAAGCTGAACGATATAAGGAGGGAATAATGATGGTCCATCATGACGGCTTTCAAACTGTGAAAGCAACGATTGACTGGGAGCATCCGATGTATAAGTTGTATGAAAAAGCGAAGCGGAACGGCAAATGGAACCCAGCCGACATCGACTTCAGCCAAGATCAGAAGGATTTTGCCAGCTTGACGAGCGAAGAAAAAATTTCCGCGCTGCCGCTTGTTGCCGGTTTCTCGGCCGGCGAAGAGGCGGTGACGCTCGACATTTTGCCGATGGCCCACGCCCTCGCGCGCCAAGGGCGTCTGGAGGATGTCTTGTTTTTGACGACGTTTATGCATGATGAAGCGAAACATGTCGAGATGTTCTCCCGCTGGCAGCAAGCCGTCGGCATCGGGCAAATGGATTTGTCCGTCTTCCATAACGATGATTACAAACGCATCTTTTATGAAGCGCTGCCGGAAGCGATGAACCGTCTGTACACCGACGACTCGCCGGAAGCGGTCATCCGCGCCGCCACCGTCTACAACATGATCGTCGAAGGGACGCTTGCCGAATCAGGCTATTACACGTTCCGACAAATTTATAAACAAGCCGGGCTGTTCCCTGGCCTTTTGCAAGGGATCGATTACTTGAACATGGATGAAGGCCGCCATATCCAATTCGGCCTTTATACGATCCAGCGGCTCGTCAATGAAAATGAGCGGTATTACGAGTTGTTTATCCAGTATATGGATGAATTATGGCCGCATGTCATCGGCTATGTCGCCTATTTGACCGAGCTCGGAAAGCGCCAGCAGCAGCTCGCCCGCACATATGCGCTCGAGATCGACTATGATTTGTTGAATCGATATGTGGTGAAACAGTTCAACCTCCGCAAAAAGCAAATCAGCCGCACGAAGCGCGTCGACGTCGTTGAGGAGCTCGAAAAAACGGCTGCTGAGTCATGAGCGGACGGGCGGGTGGCCCCCCCCCGCCCGCATCTAGAAAAGGTCGGTGATTTGGAGAAAATGCACCAGCAAGGAGCAGCTTGGTCAACAGCTCTTTCGTGCATTCGGGGACCCATCTTTTTGAAGAAAACGCGGCTTTTCACCAATCTTCTAAAAAAACAGGGGAGAAAGCGTCTCATCCAGTATTTTTCCAGCTTGGGCGCGAAATAGGTGCGAGGGAGGGCGCAGCCGGTTTGTGCGGCATGTGGGCAAGACCGCTGCTGCCTTCAAGGGGAGCAAGGTATTTATTTTGGGGGGAATAGGGATGAATCAAAGCTTGTCGGATGAAGGAACACAAAGGGGGCATGAAAAAATGGGGAGCTTGTTTGCGGTCAATCCAAAACGATTTGCCATTGCGGGTGGGACGGGATTTCTCGCCGTCATCGCTTTGGTTGCCATGTTGCTTCTGTCAGGGACGGCGTTTGCGGCGTTTCCGCTTTCAGGAGTTGGGGGATTTACGATCAGCGCTGATAAAATTACGGGAACCGGGTTTAAACTGTATCCCGCCATCGGTGAAACCGAACAAAGAGGGGCTTGGGGACAGGCCGCCGTCGACTTGGCGTCGGCGAACATCACCAATTTGGTGCTGACGAAAAACATCAACACCGAATCGGCTCTCGGCGCTTACGGCATTAAAAGCATCGATGTTGTCGTTACCGGCGGCAATGTGAGCGGGCAAAATTTAAAATTGCGCGTCACCGGCATTCAAGCGGACAGCACGTCATTTGCCGGCTTGGAGACGCAAGAGCATAAAACCGACAACCCGCTCAATGTTATCGATTTGAGCGCGCCGAGCTTGACTCTTGACAAACCGAGCTTGAACACGCATTACATGTCGGCTGGGTCGATCACGATTCCGAACATGAAGTTGAAAGTGATCGCCAACATGAAGGACGGAAGCCGTGTCGGCGACTTTTAATCCGGTCTGATCATCATTTGAATGAGAGCGGTTCATCTCCTATTCCTCCCAAAATGAATTGGATGATCTGTGATCTTGTTCCTTGTGTCGAAAGTTGCATCAACTGTGGATCAAAGGGGTGACGGAAAGAGGGACGGCGGAGTGTTCAGCTTGTCCGCTGCTGTCACTTGCCGAGAGAGAAGATGAAAACGGGTAAAGGGAGGCAAGACCATGGGAAAGATGTTCGAGATTGGGCAAATTGCGGTCATAGGGGCGCTGACGGGCGCGTTTATCGGCGGAATCGTGCTCCAAGGAGGGATTGAAGGAGCGCTGTGGGGTGGACTGGCGCTGGCCGCTGTTCTCGCGGCGGCCGTTTGGCCGCTTCTCGAACGCCCAACTGCTTTGATGCGAGCGAAATATGGAGCGGCGGCTTTTTTGCCCGGCATGCTTGTTGGCGGGAGTCAATGGCTGTCGATCGGGGTTGTTGGGGCAGCGGTGGGAGGGGCGGCGAGCAGCGCGCTGGCTGCTTTTGTTGCCTCTCGCCTCATCGTGCGCCAGGAAGAACAAGGCCGTTATATCCGCACGCGTTTTCATTACGTCTGGCTGTTTTTTGGTGGATCCCTCGTGACGTTTTTCGCTTTAAACGCCCTGTTTGTCGCTGAGAGGGCGGCGCCGTGGCAAACATGGGCGCGATCGATTCCGATGGCCGTTCAGTCCTCCATCGTTCTTGCCTTCGTGTTGCTTGGATATATGATTTGCATCGGCTGGCAAAAGAGAAAGACCGAGACATGGCGGCAAGCGCGGTCGGCTGCCCGCCGGGCGGGGGGAGCGCTGCTGGTTGGAGGGTTGCTGCTTATCGCCGCCGCTTCGATGTTCCATTATGGCCTTTGGTCTGTTCACGATGCAGCCCGCTTTGTCGGGCCGCTGTTGTCGTATGCCTTAGGTTGGATGCTGCCGTGCGCCGTCGGGCTTTTGCTTGCTAAAAACCGCTATCGTCCTGTGTTAGGATCGGTGCTCGGGATGATTGGCGCGATATTCGTCTTGATCGTTGGCATTAGCGTGTTTCCGATGTTGCTGCTTCCTGGAAGCGGGCTGATGTGGGCTGGGCTGGTCACGGGGCTGGTGATGATCGTTTTGTCCATTTTAAGCATGATCAAACCGCAAAGCCATGTCACCATCGGCAGCTTTCTTATTCTTGCTTCCATTCTGTCTTTCGTCGGTGCAGCAGGAGGTCTGATCATCGGAGGGGTGATCGGGCTTTTAGGAGGTGCGCTTGTGGTCGGATGGAGCGGGAAACAGGAAGAAAAAACAAGCAGTGATTCTTCTCCCCCCGCCTCTCCGATCCCGCCGCATTCGCCAACGATGACAGGATAAAGGAGGAACCCAATGAAATCCATCAAATGGCTCAAAATGTCGTTTCTTGCGTTGCTGCTTCTCCTCTGCTTGCCGCTTGGCGGTTCGCGTTCACTCGCTGCAGGGGAGGAACAAGGATTTGTCATTCATGCTGATAAAGTCATCGGCATCCTCGATTTAGGGGGCATTATCCTTGGTTCGCCGAAAGTGATCGTCGGCAAGCTTCCGATTGCGTTCATCCAAGCAGACATCAGCGGATTGTCAATGGAACGGGCCATCGACACGCCGCAAGGAACCATCGTGCTGTCGATTCGCTCGGAAGGAACAGCGAGCGCCACTTGGATGAAGCTCGATGTGACGAAATTGAAGTTCGGGGGCCTTTGCTTGGATGGGTTTCCCATTAAGCAGTGCTTGAGAGACGTCACGTTGGTGGCGACGAAGATGACGGCCTCCCGTCTCTCCATCCCCGGCATGTCGCTGTCGGCCTCATTTTCTGGTGCAACTCTAGCGCAAGCGGAGCAAAGCGCACTCGAACAAACAGATCTCGCGCAAGAAGCGGAACGGCTCATCTGGCAGCTGGATGAACAAAAGCAAGGCGATAACAGCGCCGCCCGTATGGTTGAGACGCTGCAAGCAAACGTCCCAGCGTTGGAGAAGCGTGTCAAGGCGAGAACGGATGAATGGGGGACGCTCGCAGAAAAGCTGAACGCTGTTTCGGCTTCTCTCCAACAGCTTGAACGGGCCATGGCGGGCGGACAAACAGCTGGAAGCGAAGAAAGAGCGCAATATGAAGAAATCAAGGTTCGACTGCAGGAGTGGAACGAAATGATCGATCAACAAACGGCCGCCATCCGCCAAGATATCGAGAAATGGAAGGAACAAGACGCTCTATGGAAGAACGCAGTTTCGTATGCAACAGAAACGTTGAAGCTTGGAGAACAATCAAAAGCGATGAATCTTCTTTCGGCTTTGCGCTCGTCGCTTGATCGCGTCAAACAACAGCTTGACAAGCTGGAAACGGACGGAGCAGTTTGGCGCAAAACGGCGAACGAGCTTGAACAGCGGCTGAATGCAGTAGTTGAATGGTGGAAGTCCAAACCGGCTGCCGAAGCGAACAGCGCGGACGGACGTTCTCAGCCCCCGCTTCCTTCGCCGGGAGCAGATGAGGAAGGGAAACGGTAAAGACATAGAAGGTTGGTAATGATAGAAAAGAAATGCTCTTCTTGAACTGCGAAACTCTACAACGCTTTTTTCACTTGAAAGCGACAAGTTCGCGCAATGGTGGTTTTTTCACCAACCTTATAGAAAACAAGAGGGCAAGGCGTTTGGCTCCTTGCCCTGTTGGTGTGGACCGATTTCAGCAAGAAGCGCGCATGCCGACGCTACGGTGAACTACCCACCACCTACGCTTCGCTTAGAGATGGGGGCTTCAAGCGACTTGTGTGTGTTCGCCGAACGGAAAGCCACACACAAGAACCCTTTACGCTTCCCGTCGTTCCGAAGGTGTCCGTTCTAGCCATATTCTATCCTATTCGTTGGCTAACGCCAACCGACATTCATCTCCCACTTTCACTTCGTTTCAAAGCGGGAGACTTCTTTCGGAAAGATGTTAAATGATTCCGTCGCGAATCGCTTTGACAATGGCTTCAGTCCTGTTTTTGGCGTTCATTTTTTGCAAAATGGCAGACACATAATCGCGCACCGTGTATTCGCTCAAATGGAGACGCTTTGCCGCCTCGTACGTTGACGCCCCTTCGGCGACGAGCTTCAGCACTTCGATTTCCCGCGGCGATAAATGCGGCGTCGGCTGAACAAGATCGGAACGCCCTCCGCTGCATTTGGCCAAAATCTCCCCCGCGCTTTGTCCGAATTTCATCACCGCCGTGTAAAGATCATTGGACAATTGAAAGGACGTCTTCGGACCGCAATCCAAAATGGCGGCGCCGATAAGCCGATTTTCCGACGGCGCGTAAATGGGAGCGATGACAATCGATTCCAGTTGAAACTGCTTGACGTATTTCATCGGCAATCCTTGCGCGGCATGGCGGACATAAATGGGCGGCACGTTCGTCATCTGGCGGCCGAGCAGCTGCAGCCGCTGGATGTATTGCTTAATGAACGGAAGGCTGTCGATGTGTTCGTGAATGCTTTTGATGTCATGATTGTTCAGTTGATAACCGTACAATCCGAATCCGCTTTCATGAGTGCTTGAATAGGCGAACAGGGCACATCGTTCAAACGGCAAGTAAGCGACAAATCCGGTTGAAATGTACTCGATCGCTTCGTTCAGCGATTTGGCCCGCATAATCCATTGGTCAAACAACAAGACGGCGTCTTTCCAAAGATGTTGCTCTTTTGTGCGAATGACGGCCTTCTGGGCGGCATGAGACTGTTCGAGAGCGTGAAGAAGAAACGGGATGACGAGTTGTTCTTCCCCTTCTGCGCAAACGAGCAAAAGATCGCTCCCCCATGGGAGCGGAATCAATCGCATTCCGCCCGCGTCCATGCGGGAAAGAATGCGTTCACATAAAGCGAAAATCGTCTCTCCATACATCGCGCCTTCTGTGAGCACATCGGCCGCGCTTCCATGCCATTTGGCGACGATGAATCCACCGTCCGCTGTTCTTGCCAGCTGGGCGATCCAGGCGATCGGCAGCTGCTTGGATGAAACGATTTGCGAAAGAAACTGCTCCAAATCGAATTCGGGGCAGCCAGAAGCATTGACGGACTCATGAAGCTTCGAAAAAACGTACTGAATGGCTTGATGAACGCGAAATTCCACAATACCATCCGATTGAATGGCTTCGTGAACCGCGTTTTCCATCATCGATAAAATGGCGGTGGACTGGTTGGGTGACAGCCCGCCGTTTCGCTTTTCCCACTCGCGGCGAAATGACGCCAGCCATTCATCGATATCATTCATGGGATCAAGCCATTGCGAAGAGAACACGTCAACGGCAAGCCGCAAAGGCTGGGCCGCGGCATGCTGCTTGTCCTCCAGTTCGCGGCATTTGCCCAGCCAAGCGGATAAAATGTCGTCGCGGTGTTTCCGAATCATCTCCCATCCTTCTTTCAAAATGGCGTCCAATCGGATTGACAAGCGCAAGTCCATTCGTTTTCCCTCCTTAAGTTTTTTTCTTGTTTTTTGTCCAAACGATATCATTGCTTCCGTTTCGTGTATCGATCGTTCCATACAATTGGGCGTCATGGGCGTCGGATGTTGGTTGATGCCGGGAGAGAAAAACGAGTGCAAAGATGTTGGGAACAAGAGAAACCGGTTGCGGAAAGTCCTATGATCATCGTGGTGATATATATTAATAATATTATAACAATTCTGTCTATTATGATACAAATGGTTTGCGAACCGTATTTCCATTGTGTACGATAGAGATAAAGAAACGAAAGGGGATCATAAACGGATGAGCACGACCGAACATAAACAAGAAGCCCCCCAAACCGTCCGCTGCAAAGTCATCACCGTCAGCGACACGAGAACGGAGGAAACCGACCGAAGCGGCCGGCTGATGATCGAGCTGCTCACGGAAACCGGGCATGAGGTCGTCGGCTATGAGATCGTCAAAGACGAAGCGGACGCCATTCGCGAGGCAGTGCTTGACGGCTGCCGCCGCGCCGATGTCGATGCCGTGCTCACGAACGGCGGCACCGGCATCGCCAAGCGCGACGTGACGATCGAAACGGTCGGTGCGCTGCTTGAGAAAGAACTCGTCGGCTTTGGCGAGCTGTTCCGCTTCTTAAGCTACACCGAAGACATCGGCCCGGCCGCCATGCTGTCGCGCGCTGTCGCCGGCGTGGCGATGGACACCGCCGTCTTTTGCACTCCCGGCTCCACCGGCGCCGTGCGCCTCGCGATGACGAAGCTCATTTTGCCGGAGCTTGGGCATGTCGTGCGGGAGATTCGGAAGGATAGGGCGCCGCGTTGACGAAAAGAGAACATAAGCGAAAAAGAGGATGCCCGCTGCGGGCATCCTCTTTCATTCATCAAGCCTTGATGCATTTTTCCCGCTCTTGATTGCGCAGGATGAACCGCTGGATTTTTCCGCTTGGCGTTTTCGGCAGTTCGGCGACAAATTCGACTTCGCGCGGGTATTCATGCTTGGATAAGCGCGTTTTGACGAACAAGGACAGCTCGTCGGCCAGCTCGTCCGACGGCGCAAAGCCTTCTCTGAGCACGACAAACGCTTTGACGATTTCCCCTTTGACGGGATCCGGCTTCCCGACGGCGGCTGCTTCGACGACAGCCGGATGCTCAAGGAGGCAGCTTTCGATTTCGAAAGGCCCGATGCGGTAGCCGGCGCTCGAGATGATGTCGTCCGCCCGTCCTTGGAACCAGAAATACCCGTCTTCGTCTTTTGTCGCCAAATCGCCGGTCAAAAACCACTTGCCGACGAGCCGCTCGGCGGTTTTTTCAGGGTCTTTCCAATACCCCTTAAAGACGTTCGGGATCGAGTCGGTGTTAAAGGCAATTTGTCCGACCTCGCCGTCGGCGACTGGGGTTCCATTCTCATCGAGCAGGGCCACGTCAAAGCCCGGCAGCGGCCATCCCATCGAGCCTGGCCGGATTTCCATCTCGGCGGCGTTGAAGTTTCCGATCAGCATCAACGTTTCCGACAAGCCATAATGGTCGTGGATCGTAACGCCCACGTGCTCTTGGAAAAAGCGGATGACTTCCGGATTGAGCGGTTCGCCCGCTGAGCTCATGGCGCGCACGTTCAGTTGATAGCGGCGAATGACGTCCGCGCCGGCCGCCGCCATCGCCCGATACGCGGTCGGGGCGTACGCGAAATTGGTCACCCGGTATTTTTCCATCAAGGAATAGCACGTTTCCGGCTTAAACGGCCCTTCGTAAAAGACGATCGGCACGCCAAAGGCCATCGGCGCAAAGGTGCAAAAGACGAGCCCGTACGCCCAGCCCGGATCCGCCCCGCCGAAAAAGACATCGTCATCGCGCAGGCCAATCGCATAGCGCATATACGGATAAATGTTGATGAGCACGTTGTGCGGCCACATGGCGCCTTTTGGCATCCCGGTCGAGCCGGACGTATACTGAATCGCGAGCAGATCGTCGACCGTCGTTTCTTCGATCGAGTGCTCAGTCGGTATCGATGAAAGCGTTTCCCAAAATGGCTGGTCTTGATCATGAGACGATCCGTCAATGACAAAAATGTGCTCCAATGTCGGCATGTTGTCCCGCGGCGGCAGTTTGGCGCGCTGTTCCTTGTTCGTCAAGAGGACTTTCGCCTCGGAATGATTGATGCGATATTCAATCGCCTGCGGGCCAAACGCGGTAAAGAGCGGCACATACACGGCGCCGACTTTCCAAGCCGCCAAAATGTAGACGACAAGGGCCGGGTTTTTCGGCATCAGCGCGCAGACGCGATCCCCTTTTTTCACGCCCAGCTTGCGGAACACGTTCGCCATTTGGTTCGACCAATCGCGCAATTGCCGATAGGTGATCGTTTTTTGCTCTCCTAAAGCGTTTTCATAAAACAGCGCAATGCGGTTCGGATCCTCGGCATACCGGTCGCATACTTCGTGGGCGGCGTTGAACCGGCTGCGCGGATCGCCGTCGTAGTGGGCGAATGCCTGATCCCAAGAAAACGATTGAATGATAGAAGCGGGTGATAGATGGTTGGCCATGTCTGATCCCTCCGTTGTGTGAAAAGGAGTCAAATCAATAATAATTGAAATAAAAATAAAATTCAATATATTTTTGGCGGATAATAAATGGAAATCGTTTGAGAAAGGGGATAGAATGAAAAAAGAGGAGCTCTCCAGCTTGAGTGCTCCTCTTCAATCGCCAAGAAAGCTTTCGTTTGCGACAGCGTATCCTTTGTCATCGCAACGGAATCCGCCGCATCAATCCTCGATCTTCTCGTCAAAATTGTTGCGGCCGCATGGTTTGTCTGCCGTCTTCAAAAAGGGGACAAGCGGCATCGGCGCTCATTTGTTATGGGGTGTTATGGTTTTTCGACCCGCTTTTTTCCGTGTCGGCGATGAAACGGATGGAGCAATGCGATACCAAATCCATAAATCGTTGACGATCGAAGCGAGCTCGGCGATGTCAGCATTGAGCTGGCACGAGCGCGCAAAATCCGCTTCTTGGCCGAGCGCGTCTTGTTTTTCGTTGATTTCCCGCTCCAGTTCGGCGATGCGGTCGGGGATCAAGCCGCGGATCGTTTCCCATTCCAGTAAAATCGCCTCTTGTTCGTTTGGGCTGTAGTCCTCCCAAGGCTTGTCCAGATGCGGCAGGCGGATGCCGAGCCGTTTGTCGTCGATGAAGATGCCGTTCATTCTTGCCGCCTCCTTTTTTTCTATTATACGAAACATTTCCGCATATCGGTGAGGAATTTTTATTCTTTTTGTTGAATAAGTATTGAAAAATCACGGGAAAGCTGATAAAGTGATAATGTATTAAATTTGAATATTTATTTATGTTTAAGTATATTTATGTGACAGGAGAGGAGAACGACCATGGCAAATCCGAAATTGGTGCTGGCATACTCTGGCGGTTTAGATACATCAGTCGCGATCAAGTGGCTCCAGGAGCGCGGATATGATGTGATCGCGTGCTGCTTGGACCTTGGCGAAGGGAAAGACCTCGATTTCGTGAAAGAAAAAGCGCTCAAAGTCGGCGCGATGAAATCGTACGTGATCGACGTCAAAGACGAGTTTGCGAACGAGTATGCACTCATCGCCTTGCAGGCGAACGCGTTGTACGAAGGGAAATATCCGCTCGTTTCGGCGCTGTCGCGTCCGCTCATCGCGAAAAAACTCGTTGAAATCGCCGAGCTTGAAGGCGCGGTGGCGGTGGCCCACGGCTGCACGGGGAAAGGGAACGACCAAGTGCGCTTTGAAGTGTCGATCAAAGCGCTCAATCCAGATTTGGACGTGATCGCCCCGGTGCGCGAGTGGAGCTGGTCGCGCGAGGAAGAAATCGAATACGCGAAACAGCACGGCATTCCAATTCCGGTTGACCTTGACAGCCCGTTTTCCATCGACCAAAACTTGTGGGGACGAAGCAACGAGTGCGGCATTTTGGAAGACCCATGGGCGGCGCCGCCGGAAGAGGCGTATGAGCTGACGGCTTCGCTTGAGAACGCGCCGGATGTGCCGGATGTCATCGAGATCGGCTTTGAACAAGGCGTGCCGGTGACGTTAAACGGGAAGGCGTATCCGCTTGCGCAATTGATTTTGGAGCTGAATGCGTTGGCCGGCAAGCATGGCGTCGGCCGCATCGACCACGTCGAAAACCGCCTTGTCGGCATCAAGTCGCGCGAAGTGTACGAATGCCCGGGGGCGATCACGCTCATTAAAGCGCATAAAGAGCTCGAAGACTTGACATTGGTGAGAGAAGTCGCCCATTTCAAACCGATCATCGAACAAAAAATCGCCGAAGTCATTTACAACGGTCTTTGGTTCTCACCGCTGAAAGACGCGTTGGTCGCGTTTTTGAAAGAAACGCAGAAAAACGTCACCGGCGTCGTGCGCGTGAAGCTGTTTAAAGGCCATGCGATCGTCGAAGGGCGCAAATCGCCGTTCTCGCTCTATGATGAAAAATTGGCAACATACACGTCCGAAGATGAATTTGACCATCAAGCGGCGGTCGGATTCATTTCGCTGTACGGCCTGCCGACGAAAGTCAACAGCATCGTGAACAAGCAAAACAAGGCGTCGGTGCCGACCGGCCAATGAAGGAAAATGAAGGGAACTTCATGAAAGGAAGGAGGAAGTCGCATTCCTCTGCGGCGAGATTCGTGAAAAAGCTTTGGGGCGGACGGTTTACGAAAACAGCGGAAGAATGGGTCGACGAGTTTGGCGCGTCGATCCCATTCGACCAAGAGCTCGTTGAAGAAGACATTGAAGGCAGCCTTGCCCATGTGACGATGCTTGGCGAATGCGGCATTTTGCCGGCGGAAGATGTCGAGAAGATCAAGAGCGGACTCCTGCGGCTGCTCGAAAAAGCGAAGCGGGGGGAACTCGAGTTTTCCGTCGCGTATGAAGACATTCATTTAAACATTGAAAAAATGTTGATCGACGACATCGGCCCGGTCGGCGGCAAGTTGCACACCGGACGGAGCCGGAACGACCAAGTGGCGACCGATATGCATTTATACTTGCGCAAGCGCGTTGAAGAGATTCTCAGTCTCATCCGCGGGCTGCAGCGGGCGCTTGTCGCTCAAGCCGAAAAGCATGTCGAAACGATCATGCCCGGATATACGCATTTGCAGCGGGCGCAACCGATTTCGTTCGCCCACCATCTGCTGGCTTATTTTTGGATGCTCGAGCGCGACTATGAGCGGTTTTCCGAGTCGCAAAAGCGCATCAACCGCTCGCCGCTCGGCGCCGGGGCGCTCGCCGGGACGACGTTTCCGATCGACCGGCATCGGACGGCGGAGCTTTTGGGCTTTGCCGATATTTACGAAAACAGCCTCGATGCGGTGAGCGACCGCGACTTCATCATCGAGTTTTTAAGCAACAGTTCAATGCTCATGATGCACCTGTCGCGGTTGGCCGAGGAGTTGATTCTTTGGTCAAGCCAAGAGTTCCAGTTCATTGAGCTGGATGATGCGTTTGCGACCGGCAGCAGCATCATGCCGCAAAAGAAAAACCCGGACATGGCCGAACTCATCCGCGGCAAAACCGGCCGCGTGTACGGCCACTTGATGGCGCTCCTCACGGTGATGAAAGGGCTGCCGCTTGCTTACAATAAAGATATGCAAGAAGATAAAGAAGGCATGTTTGATACAGTAAAGACGGTCATTGGGTCGCTGAAAATTTTCACCGGTATGATTGAGACGATGAACGTGCGCACGGACGTGATGGAGCGGGCGACGAAGCAGGACTTTTCCAACGCGACCGAGCTTGCCGATTACTTGGCGGCAAAAGGCATGCCGTTCCGCGAGGCGCATGAGGTCGTCGGCAAGCTCGTGCTGCTTTGCATTGAGAAAGGCGTCTTTTTGGCCGACTTGCCGCTTGACGTGTATAAGGAGGCGTCGCCGCTCTTTGACGCAGACATTTATGACGCCTTGAACCCGCGCACGGCCGTCAACCGCCGCAACAGCGCCGGCGGCACCGGTTTTGCCGAAGTGCGGGCGGCGCTTGAAAAAGCGAAAGAAAAGCTAAACACCCCGTAACGGCGGGGTGTTCTTTTTTGACCGTCACATGTTTTCGCATCGGACAAGGAAGTTTTTCGGTCCATCTGCTTCATGTGACGAAGACATTATTCTTTCGGCGTCCTTACAACGAGCACATCGCATTTCGCATGGCGGACGATGTTTTCGGAAACGCTGCCGATCAAGAGCCGTTCGACAGCGTTTAAACCGGTCGCCCCGCAAACGATGAGATCGGCTTTGTATTTCGGAGCGACGTCTTTGGCGATTTTCACTTTCGGCGAGCCGAATTCGACCGCGATGTCCACATCGTCGAGCCCGGCGGCGATGGCTTCGTTTTTATACCGTTCCAGAAGTTCGTTCGCATATTGCTCCGACCGTTCGGCGAGGGCGTAATCGTGCGCTTCAACGGTCGTAAAGCCGCGCAAGTCAATGATGTGGGTCAAAATGAGTTTCGCTCCGTTGCGCTTGGCGATTTGAACCGCTTTTTTGAACGCCCATTCCGCCTCCTTCGAGCCATCGACAGCGACGACGATCGTTTGGTAGGTCATGGTCATGTTCTCCCCTCCCTTTGGTGAAAAATGCTATCTCTATATATGGTATACCCATCGCCCTTTGACGAGAAACTAGGCCATATATTGAGATTTTGTGAACAGGGGAGGAAGAGCAATGGAAAAGCGGTATAACGACTGGCAGTACGATGAGGAGGAAGTGCGGACGATCACCGAGCAAATTACCGAGTCGTATGAAAGCGGCATTGTTGACGAGGATGAATCGTATTACGACCCGCGCCGCGAAGTCGGCGAATAGCCATAGCGCCTGCGCGTTATGGTTATTTTTTTGTATTCGCTCCGGTTTGTAGTAAAGTAAAAATGAGACAGCAAATCGCGACGAGGAGGGAGAAGGGTGCGGCACGCCTTGATTACGGCCGGAGCGAAAGGATTGGGGAGAAAAGTGACCGAGCTGCTGCTTGATAAAGGCTACTCGGTGACGGTGAACTACCGGAGCGATGAACAGGCGGTGCGCTCGCTTGCCGAGAAGTACCGCGGCGCCGCTGACCGCCTCCAGTTTGTGCAGGGAGATGTGACGGACAAAAACGATTTAGCGGCGCTTGTGGACGCCGCCATGGAGCGGTTTGGCCGCATTGACTGCCTCATCAACAATGCAGGGCCGTACATTTTTGAGCGGAAAAAGCTGGCCGATTATACGGAAGACGAATGGTACGAAATGATTGAAGGCAATTTGAGCTCGGTCTTCCATTTAGTGAGGCGGACGATCCCGATTATGCGAAAACAACGGTTTGGCCGCATCATTACGTACGGATTTCAAGGAGCGGCGGATGCCCCGGGCTGGGTGCACCGTTCGGCGTTCGGCGCGGCGAAAGTCGGGCTTGTATCGCTGACGAAAACGATCGCCCTGGAAGAGGCGGAATATGGCATTACCGCCAATATGGTGTGCCCAGGCAATATTGTCGGCGCCATGAAAGAGGCGGGGATCGCCGACGCCCGCGCCAGGCGGGATGCGGAAACGCCGGTCGGACGCCCGGGGACTGGCGAAGATATCGCCCGCGTGATCGCGTTTTTATGCGAGGACGACTCGGATTTCATCACCGGCGCCGTCATTGACGTCACCGGCGGAGCGAACGTCATTTACCGCCACCTTTTCCGTTGAGAACAGCGCCTCCTCCTTTTTTCGTTTGCTTTTGCGCGAAACGGGGCACAATAAAAGAAGAAGCGGGAAGGAAAAAGGAGGAAAAAGTGATGAAGATCGGCATTCCAAAAGAAATCAAAAACAATGAAAACCGCGTCGCCATCACTCCGGCAGGCGTGATGACGCTCGTCAAAGCGGGGCATGACGTGTATGTGGAGACGGAAGCCGGCGCTGGGTCGGGGTTTTCTGACGCTGAATATGAAAAAGCCGGGGCAGTGATCGTGACGAAAGCGGAAGATGCCTGGGCGGCGGAGATGGTGTTGAAAGTGAAAGAACCGCTGGCTGAGGAGTTCCGCTATTTTCGCCCCGGATTGATTTTGTTTACGTATTTGCATTTAGCCGCGGCCGAAGCGCTCACGAAAGCGCTCGTCGAGCAAAAAGTGGTCGGCATCGCTTACGAGACGGTGCAGCTTGCGAACGGCTCGCTGCCGCTGTTGACGCCGATGAGTGAAGTCGCCGGCCGCATGTCGGTGCAAGTCGGCGCCCAGTTTCTCGAGAAGCCGCACGGCGGGAAAGGCATTTTGCTTGGCGGCGTGCCCGGGGTGCGGCGCGGCAAAGTGACGATCATCGGCGGCGGCACAGCGGGGACGAACGCGGCGAAAATCGCGGTCGGCCTCGGGGCGGACGTGACGATTTTGGACATTAACGCCGAGCGGCTGCGCGAGCTCGATGATTTGTTCGGCGACCAAGTGACGACGTTGATGTCCAACTCGTATCATATCGCCGAGTGCGTGCGCGAATCCGATTTGGTCGTCGGCGCCGTCTTGATCCCGGGGGCGAAAGCGCCGAAGCTTGTGACGGAAGAGATGGTGCGCTCGATGACGCCAGGCTCGGTGTTGGTCGACGTCGCCATTGACCAAGGCGGCATTTTTGAAACGACCGACCGCGTCACGACGCACGACGATCCGACATACGTCAAGCACGGCGTCGTCCATTACGCCGTCGCGAACATGCCGGGCGCGGTGCCGCGCACGTCGACATTCGCGCTTACGAACGTCACGATCCCATACGCCTTGCAAATCGCCAACAAAGGCTACCGCGCCGCGTGCTTGGATAACCCGGCGCTGTTAAAAGGGATCAACACGCTCGACGGGCATATCGTGTACGAAGCGGTCGCGGCGGCGCACAACATGCCGTATACGGATGTTCATTCGTTGCTGCAGGGATGAAATCATGAAGATGGAGCCGCCTTGATGGCGATGAGAAAACAAAGCTGTCCGAATCGGCTTGGGGATCGGGCCGGTGGACAGCTTTTGCCAATGGCCTCTCTCGGTGAACTACCCACCACCTACGCTTCGCTTAGAGATGGGGGCTTCAAGCGACTTGTGTGTGTTCGCCGAACGGTAAGCCACACACAAGAACCCTTTACGCTTCCCTTCGTTCCGAAGGTGTCCGTTCTAGCCATATTCTATCCTATTCGTTGGCTGACGCCAACCGAGATTCATCTCCCACTTTCACTTCGTTTCAAAGTGGGAGACTTCTTTCGGAAAGATGTTAAACAATGATCAACTCCTTCGAAAACGACGTCAATACCTCAACCCCATGATCCGTGACCGCGACGTCGTCTTCAATGCGCACGCCGCCGATGGATGGGACGTAAATGCCTGGTTCGATTGTAAACACCATGCCGGGGGCGAGCGGTTCGTTGTTGGCGCCATGAAGCGATGGGTATTCGTGGATCTCGATCCCTAAGCCGTGCCCGACGCGGTGGGTGAAATAGTCTCCGTAGCCGGCTTGTTCGATGACGTTTCGGGCGGCGCGGTCGATCTTCTTCATCGCGGTTTGCGGGCGGCAGGCGTCGATCGCCGCCTGCTGGGCGCGCCGAACGGTATCGTAAATGAGCCGCTGTTCGTCGCTTGCCGTCTGACAGACGACGGTGCGGGTAATGTCGGAGCAATACCCATCGACGATGACGCCCAAATCGAACAGCACGAAATCGCCTGGTGCGACCGCCGCCGTTCCCGGCACGCCGTGCGGATCGGCTGATTTTGCGCCCGTGAGCACGGTCGTGGGAAACGACATCCCTTCAACGCCGAGTTTTTTCAGCTCATATTCAATAACGGCGACAAGTTCGAGCTCTGTCACGCCCGGGCGGATGGCCGAGACGCCGATTTCGATCGCTTTGTCGGCAAGTTTTGCCGCCTGGCGCAACACCTTCATTTCCTGCTCATCCTTGATCAGGCGAAGCTGGCGCAGCTTTTCTTCGGCGTCGTGCCACTTGGCGTTTGGAAACAATGCCGAGAGACGCTCGAAACGGGCGAACGACAAATCGTTTTTCTCAACGGCAATCGAGACGGCCTTGATGCCGCGCGCTTCGAGATGGCGGCGGATCTCGTTCCACGGGTCAGTGCTGTCGTCGTAGCCGATCACCGTATACCCAAAGCCGCTCCGGCGGGCGCGCGGCGCTTCCATTTGCGGACAGACGAGCGCGGGCTCGCTGTCAGGGAAAACCAAAAGCGCCAGCAGCCGCTCGTGCGGGTCGCACCGAAATCCGCTCAAATAAAAGACGTTGGCGCTTGACGTGATGAAGGCGAATGAACTATGTTGTTGTTGAAGCCAAGAGGAAAATGCTTGCAGCCGTTGGTTCATCGTTCCCTTCCTTCCTTTTTTCGTGATCGTCCATTTTGAGCGTATCAAGAAACGGGCCGTTTGTAAATGGACAGGCGGGAAAAGAAGGAAATGGATGGGCGGCGGCGAATCATGTGTAGTGGAAAGGAGAGATGTGACGATGAAAATCAGCTACCATGGCCATTCGGTCGTCCGCATTGAGACGAACGGAAAAACGATTTTGATCGACCCGTTCATCACCGGCAATACGACGACCGATTTGAACGCGGCGGATGTGAAAGCGGATGTCATTTTGTTGACGCACGGGCACGGGGATCATGTCGGCGATACGGTTGAAATCGCCAAGCGAAACAACGCCCTTGTCGTGGCCACATTTGAGCTGGCGACGTATTTAAGCTGGCAAGGCGTCGAGACGTTTGGCATGAACATCGGCGGGGCGCGCGAATTTGACTTTGGCACGGTCAAGTTCACGCAGGCGTTCCACAGCTCCGGGTTTGTGACGGACGACAAGCAAATCATTTATTTAGGCATGCCGACCGGCATTTTGTTCACGGCCGAAGGCAAAACGATCTACCATGCCGGCGACACTGGGCTGTTTTCCGACATGAAGCTGATCGGCGAGCGCCATAACATCGATGTCGCCTTTTTGCCGATTGGGGACAGCTTCACGATGGGGCCGGAAGACGCGGCGGTCGCCGCCGAGTGGCTCGGGGCGAAACTCGTCGTGCCGATCCATTACAACACGTTCCCGCCGATCGCCCAAGACCCCGAGCGGTTCGTCTCGCTCCTCCCGCCGGGCGTCGGCCGCGCGTTGAAACCGGGGGAAAGCATCGAGCTGTAACAGAGGCGCCCTTCCCGCTTCGGGAAGGGCGCTTTCTGATGGCCGGCGCGACCGTTGAATCCCCGCCGCTGCGCCCTGTATAATGGAGGTAACAATGCGTAAAGGGTGAAGAACCGTTGGCGACAAAACACGAGCAAATTTTGGAATACATCCACCGGCTGCCGATCGGCGAGAAAATTTCTGTCCGGCAGATCGCCAAGGAAATGGGCGTAAGCGAAGGGACGGCGTACCGGGCGATCAAGGACGCCGAGAACAAAGGGTATGTGAGCACGATTGAACGCGTCGGCACGATCCGGATTGAGAAGAAACGGAAGGAAAACATTGAGAAGCTTACGTACGCCGAGGTTGTCAACATTGTGGACGGCCAAGTGCTTGGCGGACGTGAAGGGCTGCATAAGACGCTCAACCGTTTTGTCATCGGCGCCATGCAGCTGGAGGCGATGATGCGCTATACGGGCGCAGGGGATTTGCTTATCGTCGGCAACCGGACGAAGGCGCACGAGCTGGCGCTTCAGGCGGGGGCGGCCGTGCTCATCACCGGCGGGTTTGACACGGCCGACCACGTGAAAAAGCTCGCCGATGAGCGGCAGCTGCCGATCATTTCGACGAGCTATGACACGTTTACGGTCGCGACGATGATCAACCGGGCGATTTACGACCAGCTCATCAAAAAAGAAATTGTGTTGGTCGAGGATATTCTCATTCCGCTTGACAAAACAGCGTACTTGCGCGTCCATGATCCGATTGAGCGGTGGTATGCGTTGAACAAAGAGACGCGCCATAGCCGGTTCCCGGTCGTCGATGATGAGCTGAAAGTGCAAGGGGTTGTGACGGCAAAAGACGTGCTGGATGTCGACCGGCAGCTGCCGATCGAAAAGGTGATGACGAAGCAGCCGATTACGGTGAACGGAAAAACGTCAGTGGCGTTTGCTTCTCATATTATGGTATGGGAAGGAATTGAGCTTCTCCCGGTGGTGGATGACTATAACCGGCTGCAAGGGATCATCAGCCGCCAAGACGTGTTAAAAGCGCTGCAAATGGCGCAGCGCCAGCCGCAAGTCGGGGAGACGATCGATGATCTCATCACCGCCCAGTTTCGTGAGTCAGGCGACAAAGAAACGCTGTTTCGCTGCACGATCACGCCGCAGATGACGAACTATTTAGGGACGCTCTCGTACGGCGTGTTTACGACGATCGTCACCGAAGCGGCGGCGCGCATGCTTCGCGCGTACAAACGCGGCGATTTGGTGATGGAAAATATCACGATTTACTTCATCAAGCCGGTGCAAATCGACAGCACGGTCGACGTGCGGGCAAAGCTTTTAGAGCTCGGGCGCAAGTTCGGGAAAGTGGATGTCGAAGTGTATAACGAAGGCGATCTTGTCGGCAAAGCCATGATGATGTGCCAGCTGATCGACCGATAAACGGTAAAGGAAAAAAAGGATGTCCACTTCCTTATGGGAACATCCTTTTCCTTTATCGTTGGCCGGCGCATACGCCAAACGGCATTACCCTTGTTTTGCCGCTTCCTTTGCCTCTTCGACCGCCTGCGGCAGATAGCAGCGGTAGGCGCGGTAGCCGGCCCAAACGCTCCCGAAGCCTAAGGCGATAAAAATGGCGCAGATGATATAGGTCACGGTTGTCTGATACAAAAACAATTGGTTGATCCCGAACAAGGCAACGAACAGTCCAAGCGCCATGCTCGATTTCGCTGAGAGAAAGCGGCGTTCCATCGGACGATGGGAGCGGACGTAGCGGATTTTATAATAGACGTAAAACGAAAAGGAAAATATAATGAAAATAACCAAGGCTGGCATGGTTGGGTCCCTCCGTTGTTCATTTCTTTTTTCATTGTACATAGAAGCAGGGAAAAATGCCAGCGGTTGAATATGACAGGTGACTAAAGGGGAAGAACGAATGAAACCGGTTCATCAACAAATTCTTGATGCGATTCGTGAATTTGACACGATCATCATCCACCGCCACGTTCGCCCGGACCCGGACGCGTACGGGTCGCAAGGCGGGTTGGCGGCGTTGCTTCGGGCGTCGTTTCCGAAAAAAAGGGTGTACGCGGTCGGAACGGACGATCCGTCGCTGTCGTTTTTGCGGAACATGGATGTCATTGATGATTCTGTGTACGCGCAGGCGCTCGTGATCGTCTGCGATACAGCTAATGAGGAGCGGATTTGCGACAGCCGCTATCGGCTCGGGCGAAAGCTCATTAAAATTGACCATCACCCGAACGACACGCCGTATGGCGACATTATGTGGGTCGATACCGCCGCCAGTTCGACAAGCGAGATGATTTATGAGTTTTATTTGGCGGGGAAAGAGGAAGGGTTGACGATGACCGTTGAGGCGGCGCGTCTCATTTACGCCGGCATTGTCGGCGATACGGGCCGCTTTTTGTTTCCGCGCACAAGTGAAAAAACGTTCCGCTACGCTGGGGAGCTCATTTCGTACGGTTTTTCGCTGACGGAATTGTACGACGGATTGTATCAGACGAGCTTGCCGCTCGCCCGCTTAAGCGGTTATGTGTTGTCGAACTTTATGATCGAGGAAGGGGTGGCGGCTGTGAAAATGCCGCGGGCGCTGCTTGAGGAATACGGCGTCACCCCGCTTGAGGCGTCGCAGCTCGTCAGTTTGCTCGGCAATATTGACGGCATTGTCGCCTGGGTGTTTTTCATTGAGGAAGAACGGGAAATCCGCGTCCGCTTCCGTTCCAAAGGGCCGGTCATCAATGTGGTCGCCAAACGCTACGGCGGCGGCGGCCATCCGCTCGCAGCCGGTGCGTCCATTGCTTCTTGGGAGGAAGCGGATCGCGTGATTGAAGACGTAAAAGCGGTCTGTCGGGCTGAGCGGTGACGGAAACGGGTGGTTTTAACATCTTTCCGAAAGAAGTCTCCCACTTCTAAACGAAGTGAAAGTGGGAGGTGAATTTCAGTAAAACCGTGGGGCACACGGGGATCGCTCGGTCAACTTCCCATCATGAGATGGGATTACCCGAGAAGCCCCCACCTCTAAGCGAAGCGTAGGTGGTGGGAGTATGTCACAAAGTTGTTGTTTCAAATGAAGCGTCATGTTGATAGGAGAAGGCGTCCCGAAGGCTTTCGGGACACCCTCTTTTCCCGCAAGACGCGCTTGTTTGGCACTCCACCGCGGCGGAATGGGGCGGCAAGGCGCGCTCTACGGAAGCGGCGTCAGTTTCACTTCGACGGCCAACAAGGTAAAGATCGTGAGTGTGTGAAGTTCAAGCCGGTATGTCTTCTCGTGGATCGTATACGTTTTGTTTTCAATTGCCCGCTCAATCAGTTCGCGGCTGTTGTACACTGTTTCGATATCTTTCGCAATCAAATGGGACAAATCTTCTTTGACGCTGTCTTCAATGCGAAACGTCGTGTATGAATCAAGTTTATATTGCTCGGCGTTGGCGAGATGGACGGAAACGTCCTGCACGGTCAGCTTTTTTTTCATTTCCTTATTGTAATGAATATAGTCTTCCTGCCAAATGCGAATTTCGTTTTGCAAATCGGCGATCTGTTCGTTGAGCTCATTGACGTGTTGCACTTGTTTTTCCTGCAAGACGCCGAACATATACAAAAAGACAAACCAACTGATGAGCGCTCCGATCGCCGCGCCGGCGAAAAAGCGCTGCCATGACGGGTATTGGTAATACGGAGGAATTCTCATGGCGAAATGTGCTCCTGCGTCAGCCACGTGATGATCGCCACTCCGGTCTGTGCTCCGCCCATGGCGGACAAAATGAGCAAAAATTGCCGCACGATGTCTTTCGTTTCCCCTAAAAACAGCCCTCGCTCAACGACGTAAAACGTGTCAAACGTCCCGCCGATGGCGGCGACGACCGCCCAAATGCGCAAATCGCCGGCAAATCGGTACATGGCCGTCAGCGGCTGGCCGCCGCTCAAAAACGCGCCGAGCGCGCCGATGATGGCGCCGCCAAGCAGCACGCCGACGGCGATAAAATAGCTTTGAATAAACGCCGGCAAGAAGGCCGCTTTTTCGTTCATGCGTTTCCCCGCCCTTTCTTTCTCTCTTATCTATGTATATCAATAGGGTGGACGGAGTATGTAGCCGAAAGAAAAGTTTTCGCCCGTCAAGCGCACGGATGAGGGAGGGATGGTCATGATGTTCGTCCACTTGCATGTGTTGAGCGGATACAGTTTGTTTCAAAGTGCGGCGGCGGTGGAGGCGCTTGCAGCGAGGGCGAAACAGCTCGGCTATCAAGCGCTCGCGCTTACGGACCGGAATGTGTTGTATGGCGCTATTCCGTTTTACCGGGAATGCAAGCAGAACGGCATTCGCCCGATTATCGGCGTGACGGCTGATGTCGCTCTTTCTGGGGAGGAAGCGTTCCCGCTCGTGCTGTTGGCCGCCAATGAAGAGGGGTATCGCCATTTGCTTGAAATCAGCACCATGATACAAATGGGGGAAACAAAGCATATGGAGGAAGCCGCTCTTGTGCGCTTAAGCGGCGGCATCATCGCCATCACTCCCGGAAGCGAGGGACGCGTCGAGTCGCTTGTGGCCGCCGACGAATGGGAGCGGGCGAAAGAGGCGCTTGGCCGCTATCATCAGCTGTTTCCAGGACGG
Organism: Geobacillus sp. CAMR5420; assembly: GCF_000691465.1. Taxonomy (NCBI): domain Bacteria; kingdom Bacillati; phylum Bacillota; class Bacilli; order Caryophanales; family Anoxybacillaceae; genus Geobacillus; species Geobacillus sp. CAMR5420. The sequence continues at coordinate 52,371 of NZ_JHUS01000056.1, read as the reverse complement.
CTGTATGTCGCCGTTCAGCGCGGCGAGCAAACGCGAGCCCCATATGAAGCCGGGTTGTTGCAGCTGGCGGAGGAAACCGGCGTCCCGATCGTGGCGACGAACGACGTCCGTTACGTGGAGCGCAGCGATGCCGTGGCGTGGCGTTGCTTGCAGGCCATCGGCCGCGGCGCGCTGCTCGCTGACATTGAGGACGATAACGGCCGCTATTTGGCGGGGCCAGAGGAGATGGCGCGCCGGTTTGCGGACTTGCCGGAGGCGCTCGAGAACAGCCTGGCGATCGCCGATCAATGCGAGTTGCAGATCGAGTTTGGCGGCTGGCGGCTGCCGGCGTATCCCGTTCCGGACGGAGAGACGGCCGACAGTTATTTGCGCCGCTTATCGGAACAAGGGCTCGCCCGACGCGTGCCGTCGGCCGATGAGCGCTACTGGCGTCGGCTTTCGCATGAGCTGGATGTGATTCAGTCGCTTCATTTCAGCGACTATTTTTTGATCGTCGCCGATGTGCTCGCCTACGCCCGCCGGCGCGGCATCTTAACCGGCCCGGGCCGCGGTTCGGCGGCCGGGTCGCTTGTCGCCTACGCATTGTCGATCACCGATGTCGATCCGATCAAGTATGGGCTTTTGTTTGAACGGTTTTTAAATCCGGAGCGGGCGTCGGTGCCGGATATTGACTTGGATTTTCCTGATGACCGGCGCGAAGAAGTGATTCGCTATGTGGCGGATAAATACGGGCGCGACCGCGTTGCGCAAATCATTACGTTCGGCACGTTCGGCGCCAAAGCGGCGCTGCGCGAGACGGCCAAAGCGCTTGGCGTCCCTGGGCGGGAGGCGGAACAGGTTGCGGCGCTCTTGCCGAGCAAACAAAGTGTGACGCTCCGCCAATGGCATGCCGAGTCCGCCGCTTTTCGGCGAGCGGTGGCAGCGGTTCCGCAAGGGAGAGAGTGGCTGGCTGTTGCGCAAAAACTGGAAGGGCTGCCGCGCCATACGTCGATCCACGCTGCTGGTGTCATCATCAGCCCGGAGCCGCTCGTTCGCTTCGTGCCGCTGCAGCCAAGCCATGGCGAATGGCCGCTGACGCAATACGCGATGGGGGCGCTTGAAGCGCTTGGATTGCTGAAAATTGATTTTCTCGGTTTGCGCACGCTCACGTTGATCGAGCAGATCGTGCGTTTGATCGAGCGGCAGACAGGAAAGCCGTTTGACATCCGCACGCTGCCGCTCAATGATGAAAAAACGTACGCGCTGCTTGGCGCTGGAGATACAAACGGCATTTTTCAGCTGGAATCAAGCGGGATGAAGCGTGTGCTCGCCGAGCTGCGGCCGTCGCAATTGGAAGATGTCGTCGCCGTCAATGCCTTGTATCGGCCAGGGCCGATGCAAATGATCCCCGTTTACATCCGGCGCAAGCGCGGGGAAGAGCCGGTGTCCTATGCCCATCCTGATCTTGAGACGATTTTGGCGCCCACATACGGGGTGTTGATCTACCAGGAGCAAATTATGCAAATCGCCGCCCGGCTTGCCGGATTTTCGCTCGGACAAGCGGACGTGCTTCGCCGGGCGGTGGCGAAAAAAGAGAAAGCGCTGCTTGCTGAGCAGCGTCAGGCGTTTGTCGCCGGCTGCGTGGCGAACGGCTATCCGAAAGCAGTCGCCGAGGAACTGTACCGACACATCGTCCGCTTTGCCGATTACGGCTTCAACCGAAGCCACGCGGTCAGCTATGCGCTGTTGTCGTATGCGATGGCGTATATGAAAGCTCATTACCCGCTTTGTTTTTATGCGGTCATGCTCACCAATGCTTCCGGCGACCGAGAAAAAGCGGCGGTATACTATTGGGAGGCGGCGCGAAAAGGGATCAACGTCCTTTTGCCGTCGGTCAACAAAAGCGGTTTTCGCTCTTCCGTGGAGGGGAGCGCCATTCGCCTTGGGCTCGCGATGGTGAAGCAAGTCGGCTCTGCGGCGAAGCTGATTGTCGAGGAGCGGAAAGCGAACGGACCGTTTGCCGACTTCTTTGATTTCGCTGCCCGCCTGCTGCCAAAAGGGCTCGGGCGCCCGGCGCTCGAGGCGCTCATTTCCGTTGGGGCGTTTGACGAGTTCGGTGCAGATCGGGCTTCGCTTCTTGCCAGCATTGACATTGCGATCGAACATGCGCAATGGGTTCAGGCGCTGCAAGCCGGAGGGCTGTCGTTAAAACCGAAATATGCTGCCGCACATTCGTGGCCTTTGTCCGAACGGCGGCGGCGGGAAGCGGAGTTTCTTGGCTTCGCCGTCACCCCGCATCCGGCGGCGGTGTGCCGCCCGTTGCTGCAAGCGGCGGGGGCGGTGTGTGTTGCCGATGTACAAGGTCCGTCAACTGTAGTCGGGGGAGCGGTCGTCCGCATACGGAAAACGAGAACAAAGCAGGGTGAAGAAATGGCGTTTTTCACCGTCGGCGATGAGAGCGGGGAATTGGAGGCGGTGGCGTTTCCGAACGTTTACCGCCGCGCGGCGGACATATTGAAAGAAGGGCAGTTTGTATTGCTTGCCGGAACGATTGAGGTGCGCGGCGGACGGCGTCAGCTCATCATTCGCCGCGCCGAGCGCCTGCTCGTGTCAGCGCTGTATATTAACGCAGGCCATGCGCTATCGGATGGACCGCGGCTTGCGGCGTTGAAGCAGCTGCTCGAACAACACCACGGAAGCATTCCGGTTTATTTATACGACGAAGCGAAGCGGAAGCTTCTCCGCCTGCCGGAACGGTATGCGGTTGACTTCACCGCGCCGCTTGTCGACGAATTGCTCTCTCTATTCGGTGCTGGGCGCGTCGCTGTCAAATAAGTCACCCTTTACTATTTCGCTATTTTGTTATATCGTATAACCATTAGGTGGTCAGACCAGTGGATGAAGCGAAGGAGAGGGGTCATTGTATCAAAGAGGAGAACGTGTATGCCGAGACGTTGAAACATATCCGCCGCATGATGGCGGAAGACAACTTAGCCCCTGGCGACAAGCTGCCGTCGGAGCGCGAGCTGGCCGAACGGCTCGGCGTCGGGCGTTCATCGGTGCGCGAGGCGTTGCGGGCGCTTGAATTTCTCGGCTTGATTGAAACGCGGCGCGGCGAGGGGAGGTATAGGCGTGAGGTCGGCAGCCACCAGCTGATCGACCTGTTGGCGATGTTTTTGTTGGAAAACGAACGGGCGAAGGCCGATTTGGCGGAAACAAAATGGCTCATCGAGCGCCTGTTGCTTGCCCTTGCGTGTCGGCGCCGGAGCGCGGAGGACGTAGACGAGTTGAAAAAAATCGTTCGTCAAAAACCGATTGATTTCGCGCGGTTTTTCGAGACGGTGGTGGAAGCGGCTGGCAATGTTTTGCTCGCCCGCATTTGGCGGGTGCTGTCGGGGTTTGCCGCTTCGTTTGCGCCCGATCCGCCCCTTGCCGACGCCGGTTATGAACAGCTGCTCGCCGCTTTGGAAAGGCAAGATCCGGCGGAGACTGTCGCCATTTGGGAGGCGCAACGGCCTTCGCCGTTGTCGAAACGGGCCGGACATCGTTTGACAAACAATGATGTCCATTTTCGATAAAGTAGTAGAGAGGCGAAAACGCAAAGGAGGGGCTCCCTCGTGTGGAAAGACTTGTTTGTGAAAAAGAAAAAGTATGCACCGCTGCCTTCAGAACAAGCGAGGCATGAAGTGCCGGAAGGCGTGATGACGAAATGTCCGCAATGCAAGAAAATTATGTATACAAAAGAGTTGATCAAAAACTTGCGCGTTTGCCTAAGCTGCGGCTACCATCATCCGATGCCGGCGCGTGAACGAATTGCAAGCCTTCTTGATGACGGCAGCTTCCGCGAGTATGACGCCGATATGATCTCGGTCAATCCGCTCGGCTTTCCGGGCTACATCGAAAAACTGGAAGAAGACCGGCGCAAGTCAGGGCTGAACGAGGCGGTCGTCACCGGCGAAGGAGCGCTTTATGGCCATCGGCTCGTCATTGCTGTCATGGATTCATCGTTTCGCATGGGCAGCATGGGCTCGGTCGTCGGCGAAAAAATCACCCGCGCCGTCGAACGAGCGCGCGAACAGCAGATGCCGTTTCTCATTTTCACCGCTTCCGGCGGCGCCCGCATGCAGGAAGGGGTGTTGAGCCTCATGCAAATGGCGAAAACAAGCGCGGCGCTCAAACGGTTCAGCAACGACGGCGGCTTGTTCATCTCCGTCATGACCCACCCGACGACCGGCGGTGTATCGGCGAGTTTCGCCTCGCTTGGGGATTATAACTTTGCCGAGCCGGGGGCGCTCATTGGTTTTGCCGGCCGCCGCGTCATCGAGCAGACGGTGCGCGAAGAGCTGCCGAACGATTTCCAGACGGCGGAGTTTTTGCTGAAGCACGGGCAGCTTGATGCCGTCATTCACCGCCACGAGCTGAAAGAAACGCTTGCGGTCGTCTTGGATCTTCATCAAAAAGGAGGGGAAGAGGGATGGTGGCGGAATTAGAATTCGAAAAGCCGCTTGTCGAGCTGCGCCGCAAAATTCAAGAGTTGAAAGAGTTCATGAAAACGGCGGACGTCGATTTATCGGCGGAAATCGAAAAGCTTGAGGCGCGCCTCGCCAAGCTGGAAAACGAGATTTATGCGAATTTGACGCCGTGGGACCGCGTGCAAATCGCCCGCCACCCGCAGCGGCCGACGACGCTCGATTACATCGAGCGGTTGTTTACGAACTTTCTTGAGTGCCACGGCGACCGCTGCTTTGGCGATGACGAGGCGATCGTCGGCGGCATCGCCAAATACGACGGACTCCCCGTGACGGTCATCGGTCATCAGCGCGGCAAAGATACGAAAGAAAACTTGCGCCGCAACTTTGGCATGCCGCATCCGGAAGGATACCGGAAGGCGTTGCGGCTCATGAAGCAGGCAGAAAAGTTTTCGCGGCCGATCATCTGCTTTATCGACACGAAAGGCGCCTACCCGGGCAAAGCGGCCGAAGAGCGCGGGCAAAGCGAGGCGATCGCCCGCAACTTGTTTGAAATGGCTGGGCTCACGGTGCCTGTCGTCTGCATCGTCATCGGAGAGGGCGGAAGCGGCGGGGCGCTTGCCCTTGGCGTCGGCAATCATATCCATATGCTTGAAAACTCGACGTACTCGGTCATCTCGCCGGAAGGGGCGGCGGCGATTTTGTGGAAAGACGCCTCATTGGCGCAGCGGGCGGCGGAAACGATGAAAATCACCGCTCATGACTTAAAGGCGCTCGGCGTCATCGATGAAATCATTCCAGAAGTCAAAGGCGGCGCTCATCGCAACGCCGACGAGCAGGCAAAAGAAATTGACCGCGTGCTGCGCCGTTCGCTCAAACAGCTGTTGGCGCTTGACGGCGAAGAGCTCGTCCGGCAGCGCTATGAAAAATTTAAACAAATGGGCCAAGTGTCGTTTTTGCCGGAAACGATTCGGGCAAGATAAGGAAAAAGCTGTCTCCGTCGCGGGACAGCTTTGTTCTATCGTGAAAAAATCCACTTTTGTAAGCCGTTTCAGCGATCGCTTCTATATTGTGTTCCGCTGTCGTTCATGGTACATTAGGGATGTTCAAGAAGACGTATGAGGTCGGACGTGTGCAATTCGATGCAAACGAGGTGGAAATGATGAAACGGATTGGTGTGTTGACAAGCGGCGGCGACTCGCCGGGCATGAATGCGGCCATTCGCGCTGTCGTCCGCAAAGCGATTTACCATGGGGTGGAAGTGTACGGAATCTACCACGGGTATGCCGGGTTGATCGCCGGCAATATCAAAAAACTGGAAGTCGGGGACGTCGGGGACATCATCCATCGCGGCGGCACCATCCTTTATACCGCGCGCTGCCCGGAGTTTAAGACGGAAGAAGGACAGAAAAAGGGGATCGAGCAGCTGAAAAAGCACGGTATTGAAGGGCTGGTCGTCATCGGCGGCGACGGGTCGTATCAAGGGGCGAAAAAATTGACGGAGCACGGCTTCCCGTGCGTCGGCGTGCCCGGGACGATCGACAACGACATTCCAGGCACCGATTTTACGATCGGTTTTGACACCGCGCTCAATACGGTCATTGACGCCATTGACAAAATCCGCGACACGGCGACGTCGCATGAGCGGACGTACGTCGTCGAAGTGATGGGCCGCCATGCCGGCGATATTGCGCTATGGTCGGGGCTTGCCGGAGGGGCGGAGACGATTTTGATTCCGGAAGCGGACTACGACATGGACGACATCGTCGCTCGCTTGAAGCGCGGCCATGAACGCGGCAAAAAACACAGCATCATCATCGTCGCCGAGGGAGTCGGCAGCGGCGTCGACTTCGGCCGGCAAATTCAAGAGGCGACCGGCTTTGAGACGCGCGTGACGGTGCTTGGCCACGTGCAACGCGGCGGATCGCCGACGGCGTTTGACCGCGTGTTAGCGAGCCGCCTCGGCGCCCGTGCGGTCGAGCTGCTCCTTGAAGGCAAAGGCGGCCGCTGCGTTGGCATTCAAAACAACCAAATCGTTGACCATGACATTGCCGAAGCGTTGGCGAAAACACATACGGTCGATCAGCGGATGTATACATTGTCGAAAGAGCTGTCGATTTAATTCCCGAGGGGAAAGGAAGAAGAAGTGATGAAGCGGAAAACGAAAATCGTCTGTACGATCGGGCCGGCAAGCGAGAGCGTAGACAAGCTCGTGCAATTGATCGAAGCGGGGATGAACGTGGCGCGCCTCAACTTTTCGCACGGAGATCATGAGGAACACGGGCGGCGCATCGCCAACATTCGCGAGGCGGCGAGGCGGACGGGCCAAACGGTCGCCATTTTGCTCGATACGAAAGGCCCGGAAATCCGCACGCACAATATGGAGAACGGCGCCGTCGAACTGAAGGAAGGGGCAAAGCTCATCATTTCGATGAGCGAAGTGCTCGGCACGCCGGAAAAAATTTCCGTCACCTATCCGGGGCTGATCGATGATGTGTCCGTTGGTTCGAAAATTTTGCTGGACGACGGGTTGATCGGCCTTGAAGTCAACGCGGTCGACAAGCAAGCTGGAGAAATTGTCACGACCGTCCTAAACAGCGGTGTGCTCAAAAACAAAAAAGGGGTCAATGTCCCCGGCGTGCGTGTCAATTTGCCGGGCATCACCGAGAAGGACCGAGCCGATATTTTATTTGGCATCCGCCAAGGCATCGACTTCATCGCCGCCTCGTTTGTGCGACGGGCGTCTGATGTGCTCGAAATCCGCGAGCTGCTCGAGGCGAATGACGCCTTACATATCCAAATTATCGCGAAAATTGAAAATGAAGAAGGCGTCGCCAACATCGATGAAATTTTGGAAGCCGCCGATGGCCTCATGGTGGCGCGCGGCGACCTTGGCGTTGAGATTCCGGCTGAGGAAGTGCCTCTCATTCAAAAAATGCTCATTAAAAAGTGCAACATGCTTGGCAAACCGGTCATCACGGCGACGCAAATGCTCGACTCGATGCAGCGCAATCCGCGGCCGACGCGGGCTGAGGCGAGCGATGTCGCCAACGCCATTTTTGACGGCACCGACGCCGTCATGCTTTCCGGAGAAACCGCAGCCGGCCAGTATCCGGTCGAAGCGGTAAGGACGATGCACCAAATCGCGCTCCGCACCGAGCAGGCGTTGGAGCATCGCGACATTTTGTCCCAGCGCACGAAAGAGAGCCGAACGACGATCACCGATGCCATCGGCCAATCGGTCGCCCACACAGCGCTCAATTTGGATGTCGCGGCGATCGTGACGCCGACGGTGAGCGGAAAAACGCCGCAGATGGTGGCGAAATACCGCCCGAAAGCCCCGATCATCGCGGTGACATCAAACGAAGCGGTCTCGCGGCGGCTGGCGCTCATTTGGGGCGTGTATACGAAAGAAGCACCGCATGTCAATACAACCGATGAAATGCTCGATGTGGCGGTCGACGCGGCAGTGCGCTCCGGCTTGGTGAAGCACGGCGACTTGGTCGTCATCACGGCCGGCGTGCCGGTCGGCGAAACGGGATCGACGAACTTAATGAAAGTGCACGTCATCAGCGACTTGCTTGCCAAAGGGCAAGGCATCGGCCGCAAGTCGGCATTCGGCAAGGCGGTCGTCGCCAAAACGGCGGAAGAGGCGTGCCGAAAAATGGTAGAGGGCGGCATTTTAGTCACCATCAGCACCGATGCCGATATGATGCCGGCGATCGAAAAAGCGGCGGCGATCATCACCGAGGAAGGCGGGTTGACGAGCCATGCGGCGGTCGTCGGCTTAAGCCTTGGCATTCCGGTCGTCGTCGGGGTGGAAAATGCCACAAGCTTGTTTAAAGATGGGCAAGAGATCACGGTCGATGGCGGCTTTGGCGCCGTCTACCGCGGCCATGCGAGCGTGTTGTAACGGACGTTGCAGCAAAACAGGGTGTCCCAAAAGCAGCGGGACACCCTTTCGCATCGTCCTATATACCCATTAAACATCTTTGTGAAACGAAAGATTGTATTCCTATTATAGAAAGCCGAGCTTTTGAGACAGCTCCCTTCGATTACGTGGTCGGCTTGCCGATAATAAAGCGCCAAAGATCACGAAAAACATTGGCGCTATGGAGCGTGCGGATGATGACAAGCGCGACGGGGCCGGCAATCAAGCCGAGAAAGCCGAGCAGCTTGAAGCCGACGAACAAGGCGATGAGCGTCGCGAGCGGATCGAGGCCGATCGTTGAAGAAAGCACTTTCGGCTCCATGATTTGTCGTTGGACGAGGACGACGACATACAGCACGCCCAATCCGATGGCAAACGGAATGTCGCCGCTAGCCATGGTGTAAATGATCCAAGGAACAAATACAATCCCCGTTCCCAAATATGGCAAAAGATCGACGAACCCGATGATCAATGCGATCGTAATGGCGTAATCGACGCGCAAAATAAGCAAGCCGATCAACACGATGACCGTCGTAATCGAAATGAGCGTCGCCTGCGCTTTGATAAAGCCAAACAGCGCCCGCTTTAAATCAAGAAACACCGTTTTTCCGCTTGTGCGGGCTTTCGTCGGCAGCCATTGCTGCGCCATGCGCATCAGACGGTGCCAGTCTTTGCTGATGAAAAACGTCGCCAACAGCGAAAAAATAAACACGGTCGCGGCATTCGGCAGCCAGGCGAGAAGCTGCGGAATGTTTTGCAGGATGCTCTGGACAAATTCACCAACCGTCGTCCCAATTTTTTTTCCGACGGCTTGAATGTTTTGCATAATCGTATCCTGTTGGGCGGCGCTTAAACTTTTAAACATCCCGGCCAAATCTTTGTAAATCGGGATGATTTGGTCGGCGACGAACGTCTCCATGTACGTGATCAATGCTTGAAATTTTTCCGGCACGACGCGGGCTAAATATTGCGTTCCCGAAACGATTTCGGCAACAAGAAGCGTGACCAAGCCGGCGACCGCGGCAAACAACATGATGAGCGTGACGCTGACCGCGAGCCAGCGCGGCATTTTCGCTTTCCGCTCCAAAGCATCGACGAGCGGGTTGATGATCATCGCGATGAAAAAGGCGATGATGAACGGATACGTCACCGTCGCGATGTAGTACATAGCGATGGCGCCGAGCGCGACAGCGGCGATGACAAGAAAAAAGCGCAAAAAGCGATCAACATAAACTCGGGACAATGTTTCACCTCCAACGACGTTCCATATTGATATATTACACGTTTTCTTACGGGGAAGCAAAAAGACAAGTTTCATAGGAAAGGACGGACGACCGTGAACGAACCGGTGTTGTTTTTATTGTTGTTGCTTGCGCTCGGCTTTCTTGCGAAAAACAAGTCGCTTATTGTCGCCGTCGTTGTGCTGTTGGCCATCAAACTTGTCGGCTTGGATCAAAAAGTGCTGCCGATCATTCAGTCCAAAGGGATCAACTGGGGAGTGACGGTCATTACGATCGCCGTGCTCGCTCCCATCGCTTCTGGGGAGATCGGCTTTCGGCAGCTTGTCGGCTCTCTGCAGTCGTTGTCGGCCTGGGTGGCGCTCGCATCTGGCATTTTTGTCGCCTTGATCGCCAAAAATGGAGTAACGCTCCTTGCCAATGACCCGCATATGACCGCCGCGCTTGCATTCGGCACCATCCTCGCGGTTTCGCTGTTTCATGGGGTGGCGGTTGGTCCATTGATCGGCGCTGGCATTGCCTATACGGTCATCAAAATGGTAGAATATTTTTGATCATCAGGCGGTGTGTGGGATCCTCCGTTTTGAGATGAATCGATTTCCATTTTATTCCTGATCATCATTTCTTTTGACGTGTGACAGCTGACAAAAGTCTGATAATTGTTTATAATAATAAACGTGAGTGAGTTTTCGGCCAAGCATTGTGCAGCTGTTGCGACGGGGCGGTTGTCGCCGGCGTCATGTAAGCACTTTCGCGCGCGCGTTTGTTTTTGCCTCCATTTCGAGCAAGCGCTCATCGGCCATCGGTCGTTATGGCCGGAACTTATGAAGAGAAGGGGAGATTGAACATGACAGTAACCCGTGGGTTAGAGGGAGTTGTGGCCACAACTTCAAGCATCAGTTCGATCATCGATGACACGTTGACGTATGTCGGTTATGACATTGACGATTTAGCCGAAAACGCTTCCTTCGAAGAAGTCGTTTATTTGCTTTGGCATCGCGAACTGCCGACGAAAGAGCAGCTTGAGGAATTAAAGAAACAGTTGGCGGAAAACGCTGAAATTCCAAATGAAATCATTGAACACTTCAAGCTGTATCCGATTGACAAGGTGCATCCGATGGCGGCTTTGCGCACCGCGGTATCGCTTCTCGGCTTGTATGACGAAGAGGCGGATGTGATGACGAAAGAGGCGAATTATCGGAAAGCCATTCGCCTGCAGGCGAAAATCCCGACGATTGTCACCGCCTTCGCCCGCGTGCGCAAAGGGTTGGAACCGGTTGCGCCGCGCAAAGATTTGAGCTTTGCCGCCAATTTCTTGTACATGCTGACCGGCAAAGAACCAGACGACATCGCCACGGAAGCGTTCAACAAGGCGCTCGTGCTGCATGCCGACCACGAGTTGAACGCGTCGACGTTCACGGCGCGCGTCTGCGTAGCCACGCTGTCCGATATTTATTCCGGCATCACGGCGGCGATCGGAGCCTTGAAAGGGCCGCTTCACGGCGGGGCGAACGAAGCGGTGATGAAAATGTTGACGGAAATCGGCACGGTCGACAACGTCGAGCCATACATCCGCAGAAAGCTCGCCAACAAAGAAAAAATTATGGGCTTTGGCCATCGCGTTTACCGAAAAGGCGACCCGCGCGCCAAACATTTGAAAAAAATGTCGGAAAAACTGACGAAGCTCGTCGGCGAGCCGCATTGGTATGAAATGTCGACAAAGATTGAAGAAATCGTCACATCGGAAAAAGCGCTGCCGCCGAACGTTGACTTTTATTCCGCTTCGGTTTACCATTGTTTAGGAATCGATCATGATTTGTTTACGCCGATTTTTGCCGTCAGCCGCACCTCGGGATGGTTGGCTCACATCTTGGAACAATACGACAACAACCGTCTCATCCGTCCGCGCGCTGAGTACACCGGCCCAGGCAAGCGGGCGTACGTGCCGATCGACGAGCGCGGCTAAAACAAGTGGACAAGGCGGTGAAGGCGCGCCTTCACGCCTTTTTATAAAAAAACTGCATTGGGGGTTTTGCTCGTGACGCAAGGAGAAAAAATTACAGTCCAAAATGGTGTGCTCAACGTTCCGAACAACCCGATCATTCCGTTCATCGAGGGGGATGGAACCGGCCCGGACATTTGGGCGGCCGCTTCGCGCGTGCTCGAAGCAGCGGTGGAAAAAGCGTACAAAGGTGAGAAAAAAATCGTCTGGAAGGAAGTGCTCGCTGGTGAAAAAGCGTACAAGCTGACGGGCAGCTGGCTTCCGGATGAAACGCTTGAGACGATCCGCGAATACATAATCGCCATTAAAGGGCCGTTGACGACGCCGGTCGGCGGCGGCATCCGCTCGCTGAACGTAGCGCTCCGCCAAGAGCTCGACCTGTTTGTCTGCTTGCGCCCGGTTCGCTACTTCCCAGGCGTTCCGTCGCCGGTGAAACGCCCGGAAGACACCGATATGGTCATTTTCCGGGAAAACACGGAAGACATCTACGCTGGCATTGAATATGCCAAAGGCACGCCGGAAGTGAAAAAAGTCATCGACTTTTTGCAAAACGAAATGGGCGTGCGCAAAATCCGCTTCCCGGAAACGTCCGGCATCGGCATTAAACCGATTTCCGAACAAGGGACGAAACGGCTTGTGCGCGCGGCGATCAACTACGCGATCGAACACGGCCGCAAGTCGGTGACGCTCGTTCATAAAGGAAACATTATGAAATTCACCGAAGGCGCGTTTAAAAACTGGGGTTATGAATTGGCGGAGGAAGAATTCGCCGACAAAGTGTTCACGTGGGCGCAATACGACCGAATCGTTGAAACGGAAGGCAAGGAAGCGGCGAACAAAGCGCTTGCTGATGCGGAAGCGTCCGGCAAAATCATTATCAAAGATGTCATCGCCGACATCTTCCTGCAACAAATTTTGACGCGTCCGCGCGAATTTGACGTCATCGCGACGATGAACTTAAACGGCGACTACATTTCCGACGCGCTGGCCGCTCAAGTCGGCGGCATCGGCATCGCGCCGGGGGCCAACATCAACTACGAAACCGGCCACGCGATTTTCGAAGCGACGCACGGCACGGCGCCGAAATACGCAGGGCTTGACAAAGTCAACCCGTCGTCCGTCATTCTCTCGGGCGTCATGATGTTTGAGCATCTTGGTTGGAACGAAGCAGCGAAATTGATCATCAAAGCGATGGAGAAAACCATCGCCGCGAAAATCGTCACGTATGACTTCGCCCGCCTGATGGAAGGGGCGACGGAAGTGAAATGCTCCGAATTTGCTGATGCGCTCATCCGCAATATGGACTAACCTTTGAAGGAAAGGGATGGCAAACGATGGCGATGAAACGGAAAAAAATCTCGGTGATCGGCGCCGGATTCACGGGGGCGACGACGGCGTTCCTTTTGGCGCAAAAAGAGCTCGGCGACGTCGTGTTGGTCGATATTCCGCAGCTTGAGAACCCAACGAAAGGGAAGGCGCTCGATATGCTCGAGGCAAGCCCGGTGCTCGGCTTTGACGCGAATATCATCGGCACATCGGATTACGCTGACACAGCCGATTCCGACATCGTCGTCATCACAGCAGGCATCGCCCGCAAGCCGGGCATGAGCCGCGACGATTTGGTGACGACGAACCAAAAAATTATGAAGCAAGTGACGAAGGAAGTCGTCAAATACTCGCCGAACTGCTACATCATCGTCTTGACGAACCCGGTCGATGCGATGACGTATACGGTCTTTAAGGAATCCGGATTCCCGAAAAACCGCGTCATCGGCCAGTCGGGCGTCTTGGATACGGCGCGCTTCCGCACGTTCGTCGCCGAGGAGCTGAACATTTCGGTAAAAGATGTCACTGGGTTTGTTTTAGGCGGCCATGGCGATGACATGGTGCCGCTCGTCCGCTACTCGTACGCCGGCGGCATTCCGCTCGAAAAACTCATTCCGAAAGATCGTTTGGACGCCATCGTTGAGCGGACGCGCAAAGGCGGCGGTGAAATCGTCAACCTGCTCGGCAACGGCAGCGCCTACTACGCACCGGCCGCCTCGCTTGTCGAAATGGTCGAAGCGATTTTGAAAGACCAGCGCCGCATTTTGCCGGCGATCGCCTACCTTGAAGGCGAATACGGCTATGAAGGCATTTATTTGGGCGTGCTGACGATCCTCGGCGGCAACGGCATCGAGAAAGTGATCGAGCTCGAGCTGACCGAAGAGGAAAAAGCGGCGCTCGCCAAATCCGTCGAATCCGTTAAAAATGTCATGCGCATGCTGGAATAGCGGCGAGGCAAAAATTCGGGCATTGCCCCGGATTTTTGCCCACAGTCAATGAAAGCGCTTTCTAGACAACGAAGGGGTGGGAACATGTTGAAAAAACGAAAGCTCGGGAGACGGATCGGGGAAATTCAAGCGGGGGAAAAGCTCGTGTTCCAAGCCGCCATCGAAGACAAAGACTTGCTTCTTTATCTTGGGCTGACGGATGATGCCAATCCGCTCTATATCCAGCATGATTATGCTTCACAGACGCCGTTTGGAAAACCGGTCGTGCCGCCGGTCATGTTGACGGGGATGATCACTTCCGCGGTCTCCAAATATTTGCCGGGCCCGGGCAGCTACATTACGCGGCAGGATCTTCGCTTTCTCCGCCCAGTTTATCATTATGAAACGCTCGAATTTTTGCTCGAAGTCGCCGATGTCGATGAGGCGGGCCATTGCGTGACGTTGTCCGTCATGGCGACGCGCGGTGCGGAGACGGTGCTTGACGGAACGCTGTCTGTCTGCCCGCCGCATACGTTGCCGCGCCTAGACGGGCGGGTGCTCGAGAACTTTTGACCTCATGTTGAAAGCAGTCCCCCACTTCGAAACAAAGGGGGAGTTTCATGCCGCTTTCCGCCAAAGGAAGCCAGCCAAACGCGAGGGGCAGTTTTCCGAGGGCAACCTGTCCGCAGGAAAACGCCCTTTTTTCTTTTTTTTGTCCGAATCAAGGCGTCAATTGTGGTATCATAAAGGCAGAAACCATTGGACGGGATGGAGGAGCGGCATGGGACGAAAAATTTTAGTTGTCGATGACGAACAGCCGATTGTGACTCTGTTGTCGTACAATTTGGAGAAAGCCGGATTTCACGTCGTGACCGCTCACGATGGCGAAGAGGCGCTCGTGAAAGTAGCGTCCGAGCAGCCGGCGCTCATTATTTTGGACTTGATGCTGCCGAAGCTTGACGGCGTTGATGTGTGCAAGCGGCTTCGCCAGCAGCAAATCATGACGCCGATTTTAATGTTGACGGCTCGCGATGATGAATTTGACAAAGTGCTTGGTCTTGAGCTTGGCGCCGACGACTATATGACAAAGCCGTTCAGCCCGCGCGAAGTCATTGCCCGCGTCAAGGCGATTTTGCGCCGCACGGAGATCGTTCAGCCGGCGGCTGAATCGAGCGAGCGGCTTGTTGTTGGCGAGCTGGAAATTTTTCCGGAACGCTATGAAGCAACGATCGACGGCAAGCCGCTTGAGCTGACGCCGAAAGAGTTTGAGTTGCTCCTTTATTTGGCTCGCCATAAAGGGCGGGTGTTGACGCGCGACCAGCTGCTCAGCGCCGTGTGGAACTACGAGTTTGCCGGCGATACACGCATTGTCGACGTCCATATCAGCCACTTGCGCGAGAAGATCGAAACCGATACGAAAAAACCGATGTACATTAAAACGGTGCGCGGCCTTGGCTACAAGTTGGAGGAACCGAAGCGGCATGAATAGCTTCCGCACCCGCCTTTTGTTTTGGCTCGTGACGCTCATCGCCACGGTGTTGATCGCCCTCGGGCTTTTGCTCGGGCAATTGCTGAAAGATTTTTACGCCGAGACGATGAACAAACGGATGGAAAAAGAGGCCCAAGCGCTTGCGATTTTGCTTGAAAATGAACCGCTCGAGCAAATCCGCGCCGATTTGCAGGAAATGGGGAATGAACTGTCGTCCCGCATCACCGTGCTCGATAAAGAAGAACGGGTGCGGTTTGACAGCGGTCGCGTCGCAGCGATCAGCGACAAAGACCATGAGCGCATCGTCCGCGCGATTTTGCGCAAAAAGCAGTTTCCCCGCTTTTCCGTGATTGAAAAAACAAACGATGTCTATTACTACATCGTCCCGTACGAGCGCGGTGAACGGAGCGGGTACGTCGTTTTAAGCACACCGACGAGCTCACTCCAAAAAGTAAACGAGCAAATTTGGGGCGTGCTCACGAGCAGCCTCGGGATGGCGCTCGTTGTCATCATCGCCCTCGTCTGGAAAATCGCCAATCAATATATGAAGCCGATTGAAGAAGCGACGAAAGTGGCGTTTGAGCTGGAAAAAGGCAATTACGCCGCCCGTGTGCCCGATGGTGAATATAACGAGGCCGGGATGCTTGTGCGCTCGATCAACCGGCTGGCCCGCCATTTGCAGGAGATGAGCAGGGCGCGGGAAATTCAGACCGATCGGCTTCACACGCTCATTGAAAACGTCGGCAGCGGCCTGTTGTTTATTGACCACCGCGGACATATTTCTCTCATCAATCGGGCGTTCCAGACTCAGTTTCATCTCGATCCGTCGGATTGTTTGTACCGTCCGTACGCCGATGTGCTGCCGCACCGCGACATCGTCCGGTTTATCGATGATATTTTCATCACCGAGACGACGATGCGCCGGCATATGCGGCTGACGATTGGCATCGAGCGGAAACATTTCGATGTATACGGGGCTCCCATCATTGGCACGAACGCCGAATGGAAAGGGATTGTCGTCGTGTTTCATGACATTACGGAGCTGAAGCGCCTTGAGCAAATCCGCAAAGACTTTGTCGCCAACGTTTCGCACGAGTTGAAAACGCCGGTGACGTCCATCAAAGGATTCGCCGAAACGCTATTGGATGGCGCTATGAAGGATGAAGCGGCGCTCGAACATTTTTTGACCATCATCTTAAAAGAAAGCGAACGGCTGCAAACGCTCGTTGAGGAACTGTTGGACTTGTCGAAAATCGAGCAGCACGGATTTCAGCTGCAACTCGAAGACGTGGATATCGCTCAAGTCATCGCCGAAGCGGCTGCTGTGTTTCGCCAAAAAGCGGCGGAAAAACAAATTGATTTGCATATCGAATCGCCATCCGGGCTTGTCATCCGCGGTGACAGAAATCGGATGAAGCAAATTTTGCTGAACTTGCTCGCCAACGCCATCACGTATACGCCGGAGCACGGACGGGTCGCTGTCGAGGCGGAAGAGACGAAGAAAGAAGTGCTGATCCATGTGAAAGACACCGGAATCGGCATTGAGGAAAAAGAAATCCCGCGCATTTTTGAGCGTTTTTACCGCGTCGACAAGGCGCGCAGCCGCGATTCCGGCGGAACGGGGTTGGGCCTGGCGATTGTGAAACATTTGGTTGAGGCTCACCATGGATATATTACCGTAGCGAGCAAAGTGGGGCGCGGCACCGTGTTCACGATCCATTTTCCAAAGCCGGGGCGGTAGCCGGCTTCTTTTTATCATCTCCAACTGAGAAGCCTGCCATTTTTCAGCGTGAGCGTAAGCACGGGATGAATCGGCGCCTCCCATCATGGTGGGAGAGCGTTCAAGGCAAGCCGCAGGCATGGTACAATAGGACAAGGAAGCATCCGAGGAGGGATGAGATTGAAAAAAAAGCTTGTTTTAATCGACGGCAGCAGCGTGGCGTACCGCGCCTTTTTCGCCTTGCCGCTTTTGCATAACGACAAAGGCATCCATACGAACGCCGTCTACGGGTTTACGATGATGTTGAATAAAATTTTGGCGGAAGAAGAGCCAACTCATATGCTTGTCGCGTTTGACGCCGGGAAAACGACGTTCCGGCATGAAGCGTTTCAAGAGTATAAAGGTGGGCGCCAACAGACGCCACCGGAGCTGTCGGAGCAGTTTCCGCTGTTGCGCGAGCTGCTGAGGGCGTATCGCATCCCCGCCTATGAACTCGAGAACTACGAAGCGGACGATATTATCGGAACGCTTGCCGCCCGCGCTGAGCAGGAAGGGTTTGAGGTGAAAGTCATTTCCGGCGACCGCGATCTGACCCAGCTCGCCTCCCCCCATGTGACGGTGGACATTACGAAAAAAGGGATTACCGATATCGAACCGTACACGCCGGAGACGGTCCGCGAAAAATACGGCTTAACTCCGGAACAAATCGTTGATTTGAAAGGATTGATGGGCGACAAATCGGACAACATCCCCGGAGTGCCGGGCATCGGGGAAAAGACGGCGGTCAAGCTGCTCAGGCAATTCGGCACGGTCGAAAACGTGCTTGCCTCCATTGACGAGATCAAAGGCGAAAAGTTGAAAGAAACGTTGCGCCAACACCGGGAGATGGCGCTGTTAAGCAAAAAGCTCGCCGCCATTCGCCGCGACGCCCCGGTCGAGCTCTCGCTTGATGACATCGTCTATCAAGGGGAAGACCGGGAGAAAGTGGTCGCTTTATTTAAAGAGCTTGGGTTTCAATCGTTTTTAGAGAAAATGGAATCGCCGTCATCAGAAGAGGAAAAACCGCTTGCCAAGATGGCATTTACGCTTGCTGACCGCGTGACGGAGGAGATGCTTGCCGACAAGGCGGCGCTTGTCGTTGAAGTGGTCGAGGAAAATTATCATGATGCGCCGATCGTCGGCATCGCTGTGGTCAACGAACATGGACGGTTTTTCCTGCGCCCGGAGACGGCGCTTGCCGATCCGCAGTTTGTCGCCTGGCTTGGTGATGAAACGAAGAAAAAAAGCATGTTTGACTCAAAGCGCGCGGCAGTCGCCTTGAAATGGAAAGGAATTGAGCTATGCGGCGTTTCCTTTGATTTATTGCTGGCCGCCTATTTGCTTGATCCGGCGCAAGGTGTTGATGATGTGGCTGCCGCAGCAAAAATGAAGCAATACGAAGCGGTGCGCTCGGATGAAGCGGTGTATGGCAAAGGGGCGAAGCGGGCCGTGCCGGATGAGCCAGTGCTCGCCGAGCATCTCGTCCGCAAGGCGGCGGCGATTTGGGCGCTCGAACGTCCGTTTTTGGATGAGCTGCGCCGCAACGAACAAGATCGGTTGCTCGTCGAGCTCGAGCAGCCGTTGTCTTCGATTTTGGCGGAAATGGAATTTGCCGGAGTGAAAGTGGATACGAAGCGGCTCGAACAGATGGGCGAAGAGCTCGCCGAGCAGCTGCGCACGGTCGAGCAGCGCATTTATGAGCTCGCCGGCCAAGAATTCAACATCAATTCACCGAAACAGCTCGGCGTCATTTTATTTGAAAAACTGCAGCTGCCCATCTTGAAAAAAACGAAAACCGGCTACTCCACTTCGGCGGATGTGCTTGAAAAACTTGCGCCTTATCACGAGATCGTGGAAAACATTTTGCATTACCGCCAGCTTGGCAAGTTGCAGTCGACGTATATTGAAGGATTGCTGAAAGTCGTGCGACCCGATACAAAGAAGGTGCATACGATTTTCAATCAGGCGTTGACGCAAACCGGACGGCTCAGCTCGACGGAGCCGAACTTGCAAAACATTCCGATTCGGCTTGAGGAAGGACGGAAAATCCGCCAAGCGTTCGTGCCGTCGGAGTCTGATTGGCTCATTTTCGCTGCCGACTACTCGCAAATTGAGTTGCGCGTCCTCGCCCATATTGCGGAAGATGACAATTTAATGGAAGCGTTCCGCCGCGATTTGGATATCCATACGAAAACAGCGATGGACATTTTCCAAGTGAGCGAGGACGAAGTGACGCCCAACATGCGCCGTCAGGCGAAGGCGGTCAACTTTGGGATCGTTTACGGGATCAGTGATTACGGCTTGGCGCAAAACTTAAATATTTCACGCAAAGAGGCCGCTGAATTCATCGAGCGCTACTTCGAAAGCTTCCCTGGCGTGAAGCGGTATATGGAAAACATTGTGCAAGAAGCAAAACAGAAAGGGTATGTGACGACGCTGCTGCATCGGCGCCGCTATTTGCCGGATATTACGAGCCGCAACTTCAACGTCCGCAGCTTTGCTGAACGGATGGCGATGAACACGCCGATTCAAGGGAGCGCCGCTGACATTATTAAAAAGGCGATGATCGATCTGAACGCCAGACTGAAGGAAGAGCGGCTGCAAGCGCGCCTTTTGCTGCAGGTGCATGACGAGCTCATTTTGGAGGCGCCGAAAGAAGAGATGGAGCGGCTGTGCCGGCTCGTTCCGGAAGTGATGGAGCAAGCGGTCACACTTCGCGTGCCGCTCAAAGTCGATTACCATTATGGCTCGACGTGGTATGACGCGAAATAAAAAGGAGTCTTGGTGTGGATCGCCGGCACCCCTAAAAGGCCGGTGATTTAAGGGGAAATACTGCTCTCCAACAGTGTTTCTCAAATTGAAAAACCTTGCAACACCATCACTTCATTCCTTGTGATTTCTCATAAATCAAGCGAATCCATTGTTTTTCATCAGCCTTCTAAGAAGGCCTGTGATGGAATGAAAAAGCAGTTTCACAACGACTCTTCTCCAGTTGAGAAGCCTTGGGACATCGAGTCGTCCTTCTCAACCAACATGACCGATTTTGCGAAAATCAGCGTTTCTCACCGGCCTTCTAGGCAGAATCTTTCGGTGCGACGATTCTCGGCTGCAACTCGATGAATTGGAGCGAAACAGCTGCCGCCCCATGGAGAATCTTTCTCTCGGCGGATGAACCGGCGTCAATGCGAAAGCGTCGGCGGGAACGATGCAGGAAAACGGAGGAAAGGGGGGATCGCCATGCCGGAATTGCCGGAGGTGGAAACGATCCGTCGTACGCTTTTGCCGCTTATTGTCGGAAAAACGATTGAGGATGTGCGCATCTTTTGGCCGAACATCATCCGCCATCCGCGAGACCCCGAGGAGTTTGCGGCAAGAATGATCGGACAGACGGTGCGTGGTTTGGAACGGAGAGGGAAGTTTTTGAAATTCCTGCTCGACCGCGATGCACTCATTTCCCATTTGCGCATGGAAGGGCGCTACGCCGTTGCTTCTGCCCTCGAGCCGCTCGAACCGCATACGCACGTCGTGTTTTGCTTCACGGACGGCAGCGAACTCCGTTACCGCGACGTGCGCAAGTTCGGAACGATGCACGTTTATGCCAAAGAAGAAGCTGACCGTCGGCCGCCGCTTGCTGAGCTTGGGCCGGAGCCGCTTTCCCCGGCGTTTTCCCCAGCTGTATTGGCGGAGCGGGCGGTGAAAACGAAACGGTCGGTCAAAGCGTTGCTCCTTGATCAGACGGTCGTGGCTGGGTTTGGCAATATTTATGTCGACGAATCGCTGTTTCGCGCCGGCATTCTTCCCGGCCGGCCGGCCGCCTCTCTCTCCAGCAAAGAGATCGAGCGCCTGCATGAGGAAATGGTGGCGACGATCGGCGAGGCGGTCATGAAAGGGGGAAGCACGGTGCGCACGTATGTGAACACGCAAGGCGAGGCCGGCACGTTTCAACATCATTTGTACGTGTATGGCCGCCAAGGCAATCCGTGCAAACGATGCGGCACGCCGATTGAAAAAACGGTCGTCGCCGGCCGCGGCACGCATTATTGCCCGCGCTGCCAGCGCTAGGCGGCGTGTAAAAAGGAGAGAGGTTCCATGACGTTGACGATCGGATTGACCGGCGGGATCGCCAGCGGCAAAAGCACGGTGAGCGCGATGATGCGCGAGCTCGGCCTTCCGGTCATTGATGCTGACGAAGCGGCGCGCGCCGTCGTCCGACCGGGGGAAGACGCCTACCGTCAGATTGTCGCCGCCTTCGGTCCGGGCATTTTGCAGACAAATGGAGAGATCGATCGGGCGAAACTCGGGGCGATCGTGTTCAACGACGAAGAAGAACGGAAAAAGCTAAACGCCATCGTTCACCCGGCGGTGCGTCAGAAAATGCTCGCGGAGAAAGAAGCGCTCGTCCGTTCCGGGGCGAAAACGGTCGTATTGGACATTCCGCTTTTATTTGAAAGCGGATTGACATCCTGGGTCGATAAAGTACTTGTCGTGTATGTTGACGATGACATCCAGCTTCGCCGGCTGATGGAGCGGAACGGGTTCACTGAGGAAGAAGCGCGCGCCCGCATTCGCGCTCAATGGCCGCTGGCGGAAAAAATGAAGCGGGCCGACGCGGTCATCAACAATAACGGAACGAGGGAAGAGACACGCCGTCAGCTGTTGGCTATTTTGAAACAATGGGACGCCTTGGAAAAATAGGCGTCTTTTTTGTTCGCTTTCAGTCATTTTGTTCTCCACATTTCCTAAAAATATGATATACTATTTATACGAATATAAGAAAATAGTATAACATATATGAGAGGAGAACAAAGTGAATGAAGGCGAAAGTGGCGATTAACGGTTTCGGACGAATCGGACGGATGGTGTTCCGGCGCGCCATCAATTCCTCTGACCTCGACATTGTGGCGGTGAACGCCAGCTATCCGCCGGAAACGTTAGCCCATTTAGTAAAATATGACTCAAACCACGGTAAATTTGACGGTGAGGTCATCGCCTTGGAAGACGGCCTGCTCGTCAACGGCAAAAAAGTGAGGCTGTTAAACTCGCGCGACCCGAAACAGCTGCCGTGGAAAGAGCTTGATATCGATATTGTGATTGAAGCGACCGGAAAATTCAACGACCGCGAAAAGGCGAGCCTTCACCTTGAGGCAGGGGCGAAGCGCGTCATTTTAACCGCCCCAGGCAAAAATGAAGATGTGACGATCGTTGTTGGCGTCAACGAGCATATGCTTGACATCGACCGCCATTTCATCATTTCGAACGCCTCGTGTACGACAAACTGTTTGGCTCCGGTCGTCAAAGTGCTCGATGAAGCGTTTGGGATTGAAAACGGCCTGATGACGACGGTTCACGCGTATACGAACGACCAAAAAAACATCGACAACCCGCATAAAGATTTGCGCCGCGCCCGCTCATGCGCGCAGTCGATCATCCCGACGACAACGGGAGCGGCGAAAGCGCTTGGCCTAGTGCTGCCGCATTTAAAAGGGAAGCTTCATGGCATGGCGCTCCGCGTCCCGACGCCGAACGTCTCGCTCGTCGACTTGGTCGTCGACTTGAAGCGCGATGTGACGGTTGATGAGGTGAACGAGGCGCTGATCCGCGCTGCCAACGGCCCATTGAAAGGCATCTTGGATTTCACGATGGAGCCGCTTGTCTCGATCGATTTCAATACGAATCCGCATTCTGCGATTATCGACGGCCTGTCGACGATGGTGATGGAAGGGCGAAAAGTGAAAGTGCTCGCTTGGTATGACAATGAATGGGGCTATTCGTGCCGCGTCGTTGATTTAGCCCATCTTGTCGCGGCCAAAATGAATGAGCGTCTCAGCGTCAATGCGTAACAGCGGTTCGATGTGAAGCGCGCCGCCTGCGCTATGGCTTTTGCGATCCGCACAAACGGATCGGGCCACGGTGCGGGAGTGGGCGCTTTTTCTCTTTTTTATGCAAAAAAATTAAAAAAGCCTGTTGCAAAAACCCCCTAAACAAAGTATACTATGTCTCGTGAACTTCTTAACGGCAAGGGTAATGTGACTACTTAAAGGGTTAGGACCTCTTAGGACTAACTTTCCCCCGTGGTAGTTATACATGCCATTTTGCAACTCACCTTCTGTTTTTTTATTTGTTTGAGAAAATTGGTTAAAGGGGGATTCTTTTCATGGACACGATGGGTCGTCACGTTATCTCGGAACTTTGGGGATGCGACTTTGACAAACTGAATGATATTGATTTTATTGAAAAAACGTTCGTTGACGCCGCATTAAAGTCGGGAGCGGAGATTCGCGAAGTGGCGTTCCATAAATTCGCTCCGCAAGGCGTAAGCGGGGTCGTCATTATTTCGGAATCGCATTTGACGATTCACACGTTTCCCGAACACGGCTATGCGAGCATTGATGTGTATACATGCGGCCATTTAGACCCGACGATTGCCGCCGATTACATTGCCGAAATGCTGGGCGCGCAAACGCGGGAAACGATTGAACTTCCGCGCGGCATGCGCCCGATCGAAGTGAAAAAGGCGCAGGCGCTGTAATTGGATAATGATAAACCGAAAGGAGCGTAAGCGAAACGCTCCTTTTTTTGCGCCCTCGGCGGTACAACAGCGGCGAAAATCATGGTATGATGGAAGAAAAAGAATGACTAGGGAGACGTGGCAATGAGCATGTGGAAAACACTCAAATACGCCTTCACAAACCATTGTGAAACGCGGGAAAATCATGAAGATGAAGAGCTAAGAAGCCATTATTACAAAGCGACGAACCGCGCCGTCATCGATGCGGTCAAGGAGCTGCTCTCGTCGCTGCCCGGCGCCGAGCTCGTTTCTGTTTCCGAAGAGCGCGGCGAAATTTGTGCGCAAACAAAGCGCGGCAAAAAGTTGTTCATCGTCGCTACCGTCATTTCCGTGCGGCCGTTTGAAACGGCGGTCGACTTTTCCGCGACGACGGAGACGAAGCTATTGCCGTTTGATTTTGGGCATAGCCGGGCGGTCATTCTCGATTTGTATCGGAAGCTCGACGCCCGCCTGCCCTATATCGGTTCCGGACTGAACAGCTAACTATATCTTGTCTGCTTTCGTCCATTCCGGTATGATAGAAAATAAGAAGATCAACGGAGTGGATGTTATGCGATGTCCTTCATGCCATCATCAAGGCACGCGCGTGCTTGACTCGCGCCCGGTTGAAGAGGGTCGTTCGATCCGCCGCCGGCGGGAGTGCGAACAGTGCCATTATCGGTTTACGACGTTTGAGCGGATCGAGGAGCCGCCGCTGATTGTTGTGAAAAAAGAGGGAACGCGCGAAGAATTCAGCCGGGAGAAAATTTTGCGCGGCTTGATCAAAGCGTGCGAGAAGCGGCCGGTGGCGCTCGAGGAGCTTGAAAAAGTGACGCAGGAAATTGAGCGCGAACTGCGCAATCAAGGCGTCTCGGAAGTGAAAAGCGAAACGATCGGCGAAATGGTGATGGAGCGCCTGTCACACATCGATGAGGTCGCCTATGTCCGCTTCGCTTCCGTCTATCGGCAGTTTAAAGATATTAATGTGTTCATTGAAGAACTGAAAGAGCTGATCAAAAAAGGGCAACGGTAAAAAGGGCTTTGGCGTTAGGCGGCAAGCCCTTTTTTCAACGTCTTTTCGGCAGGAAAGGGGAGAGCCGGTTTGAAACGAATACGGCGGAATGGAAGGTCGGAGCGATGCAGCACCATTGGAAAGAGCTGATTGCTGTCGACCGTTATACCGTGCAAAGCCGTGGGGTGTTGCAAGAGGTGGACCGTAAAGTGCTGACGCTGCTTTACCAGCCGCTCATCGGCTGCCGGGCGTTGGCGCTTTATATGACGCTTTGGGGGGAGCTTGAGCTGCTTGACGGCCAGGAAGCGACCCATCATCGGCTTATGGCGCTCATGCAGTGCGGACTGCCGGACATTTACAGCGAACGGTTGAAACTCGAAGGAATCGGGCTGCTCGACACATACGTCCACGCTCCAGAGGCGGATGAACCGAAGCTGTTTCTTTATGAGCTGCGTCCGCCGCTGGCGCCAGACCAGTTTTTCCGCGACGAGATGTTGAGCGTTTTTTTGCACCGGCAAGTCGGCCGCCACTTGTTTATCCAGCTGAGCAACTTTTTTGCCCGTCCGTCCATTGATGAAACGAAATTCACCCAGGTGACGCGGTCGTTTTCCGACGTGTTTTCGGCCGTGCCCGCTGAACAAATCGTCGCCGGCCTCAGCGAAGAAGCCGGGCCCGAGCTGCTTGAAGGGAAGGATCACATCAGGCGGGATGAGGCGTCGTATGTGCTCGATGATGATGTATTCGACTTTGAGCTGTTTTTTGCCGGCCTGTCCAAGCAGCTTGTGCCGCGCCGGGCTGTGACAGCGAAAGTGAAGGAAGCGATTAAAAAGCTGGCGTTTTTATACGGCATTCCGCCGCTTGAGATGCAAAAACTGGTCCTTGGCGTCATCGATCCGGCCTATCATATCGATATTGACGCGTTGCGCCGGGCGGCGCGCGAATGGTATGAGCTCGAACATGGCGGTGTCGAGCCGCGCCTCGTCGAACGAGTGCAGCCGCTCGCCTACCGGACGATGGAAAACATCGAACCGCGCACAAAAGAGGAGCAACTAATGAAACAGCTGGAAACAATTTCCCCGCGCCAGCTGCTGAAAGAGATTTCAGGCGGCGCTGAGCCGTCGCTTGCTGATTTGCAGTTGATCGAAGACATTATGTTCCAGCAGCAGCTGCTCCCCGGAGTTGTCAACGTGCTCATTTATTATGTCATGCTCCGGACGAATATGAAGCTGTCGAAAAAATACGTAGAAAAAATCGCCAGCCATTGGGCGCGCAAAAAGGTGAAAACCGTGAAGGAAGCAATGGAACTGGCGAAAGAAGAGGCGAAAACATACCAAAACTGGGCGAACGAAAAGGAAAAAGGGACGCGGACGGTGCGCAAAGTCGTGCGCACGGAAATCGTCCCGGACTGGCTGAACATGGATTACAGCCAGCCGGATGATGATGATTTTGACGTCGAACAGGCGCGCAAAGAGCTTGAGGAACGGCTGAAAAAATACCGTGATGAATCATAGAGGGAAAAGCCATGGAACGAGTAAACCACCTGTTGCAGCGGTTGCTTGGCAATCAACGGTTTAAACAACGCTACGAACAAATGAAACGCTACATTTTGGAGCATCCGGACGTGCAGCCGTTTTTGCGGGCGCACGAACGGCAATTGTCGGCCGATGCGGTTGACCGCAGCTTGATGAAGCTGTATGAGTTCATCGAGCAGCACGGGAATTGCCGCCAATGTCCGGGCCTTGAGCGATGCAACAACATGCTGCCGGGGTACCATCCAAATTTGGTGGTCAACGGTGGAAGGATCGACGTTGAGTACGACCGCTGCCCCAAAAAAGTGCAGCATGACGAGCGAAAACGGCAAGAGTCGCTCATTCAAAGCATGTTCATGCCGCGCGAAATCTTGCGTGCTTCGCTCTCTGACGTCGATCTCAATGACGATGGGCGGATCAAAGCGATCCGATTTGCCGAGCGGTTTGTGGCGGAATACGAGCCAGGGAAAAAAATGAAAGGCTTGTATTTGCACGGATCGTTTGGGGTGGGCAAAACGTATTTGCTCGCCGCGATCGCCAACGAGCTGGCGAAGCGAAACGTTTCGTCGCTGATCGTCTACGTGCCCGAGCTGTTTCGTGAGATGAAACATTCGCTTCAAGACCAGACGATGAACGAAAAGCTTGATTATATCAAAAAAGTGCCGGTGCTGATGCTCGATGACCTTGGGGCGGAGGCGATGTCAAGCTGGGTGCGCGATGATGTATTTGGCCCGATCTTGCAATACCGGATGTTTGAAAACTTGCCGACGTTTTTCACGTCGAACTTTGATATGCAGCAGCTCGCCCATCATTTGACGTATTCGCAGCGCGGCGAAGAAGAGAAGGTGAAGGCGGCGCGCATTATGGAGCGAATCCGCTATTTGGCCTATCCGATTGAAATCACTGGACCGAACCGCCGTGAGCAAAATATATAAAGGCGATTTGAAACGTTGCCGTTTGCACAGGCATGTTGATTAACCCATAAAAACTAGTTGAGCAGGTTCTGTTTCTAGCTTTTCTGCCGTAGTCGGCAAGCGGTTCGTTTGCCGACTGGGGCTGACCCAAAAGGGTAATTTCCCTTAAACAAAACACAACATATTGTTTCTTATTTAATTGTTTTATGCCTGTATACGGTAATAAGAAAGGGTGTCCCGATCCTTTTGGGGCACCCTCTCCTCGAACAATGAACGCCGCTAAGCTTTGTGGTTTTTTAGTCTAAACAGCCCGTTGTCCCCATATATATAAACCAAGCATTCCTTTCGGGCTAAAGGGGGGACAGCGGGTGATCGAAATCCATTTTGACGAGGCAAGCGAGGCGGAAAAATTGGTTGGGCTGCTAGATCACCGGCAACCGGATGACGGTCCGCTGTTTCATGCCGCTTATGACGGGAACAAAACCGTGGCGGTTTACATACAGGGCGAGGAGAAGCGTGTGCTTGAGGAGCATATCATCCCAGCGATGACGGCGTTTATGCAGGAGGTGATGGAAGACCGGCTGCTGCTATCCATCATTGCCAATGTTTTTTATTTCCGCGACGTCGAAGAACAGCAGCAAATTTTGGCCCTCGCTCATTCGTTTTTGGACGGCGAGCGGCGCGATTAC
Source organism: Geobacillus sp. CAMR5420 (assembly GCF_000691465.1). Taxonomy (NCBI): domain Bacteria; kingdom Bacillati; phylum Bacillota; class Bacilli; order Caryophanales; family Anoxybacillaceae; genus Geobacillus; species Geobacillus sp. CAMR5420. Next base: position 24,561 of record NZ_JHUS01000056.1, on the reverse strand, counting down.
CGGAAAAGCGCGGCGTTTGCCGCCTCGCGCACCGTGATGTTGCGCGACGCTTTTGCCTCCTTTTTGCGCGACGGCTTGTCATTTTCGTTTTCTTCGTTCGTTACGTTCCGGTTAAAGCCGTATATGGAGCGCCTCCAACATTATGTCGAGCTGGCGATTGATGAATACAAGCTGGAGCAGGAGTATCAAAATTTTGTGCAAATGCTGCGCGACTGCCTGGCTGGCCGGACGCCGCAATGGCCGCGCCTGTATTTGGTGCACGATCCGCCGCACTTCGTATTTTACGACAGCGAGCGGCGGGAGCTGTCGGCGGCGGAAGTGAGACAGTTGATCGACCGCCATCTCGTCTTCAGCCAGCCGATGTATATTGATGCATCGGTGCTCGCTCCGCTTGTCTCGCTCGCTCCGGCGGAAATTGAGCTGTACACCGATCATCCGGATGACGGCATGGTGCAGACACTGCAAAACGTGTTTCAAGAACGTCTGATCGTCTGCCGCCGCGCCGATTTTTCCCGCTTGTTTGCCGCCAACGCTGGAAATGGGGGAGAAGCTTGATTTTTCCTGCTGTTTTCGCTATAATGTCGTCATGAATATGGATGAATACAAGCGATGACGAGGACATGGGTGCATTTTTACGGTTTCCAGAGAGGGAAGGCAGCGGCTGGAACCTTCCTAACACGAAAAATGCGCTTACCCCCTCAGAGCTGCGGCAGCGAACGCAACGCCCAGTAGTTGCCGCCGGTGGACGACCGTTATTCTTGTTGAGCCATGGCATGGCGAGGCGCTGCCATGGGAAGAAGGGTGGAACCACGATGAAAACTCGTCCCTTTAGGAGGGAGGAGTTTTTTTATTTTTCCATTTTCATTATCATGACAAAGGAGTGATTGCCGATGCCAGACGTCATTCGCATCACGTTCCCAGATGGGGCGGAAAAGGAGTTTCCGAAGGGGACGACGACGGAAGACATCGCTGCCTCGATCAGCCCGGGGCTGAAGAAAAAAGCGATCGCCGGCAAACTGAACGGCCGGTTCGTTGATTTGCGCACGCCGCTTCACGAAGATGGCGAGCTTGTCATCATTACCCAAGACATGCCGGAGGCGCTTGACATTTTGCGCCATAGCACCGCCCACTTAATGGCGCAGGCGATCAAGCGGATGTATGGCAACGTCAAGCTCGGCGTCGGTCCGGTCATTGAAAACGGCTTTTACTATGATATCGACATGGAGCATAAGCTGACGCCAGACGACCTCCCGAAAATCGAAGCGGAAATGCGCAAGATTGTCAAAGAAAATTTGGACATCGTCCGCAAAGAAGTGAGCCGCGAAGAAGCCATCCGGCTGTATGAAGAAATCGGCGATGAGTTGAAGCTCGAGTTGATCGCCGATATTCCGGAAGGCGAGCCGATTTCGATTTATGAGCAAGGCGAGTTTTTCGACCTTTGCCGCGGTGTGCACGTGCCGTCGACTGGAAAAATCAAAGAGTTCAAGCTGCTCAGCATCTCGGGGGCCTACTGGCGCGGCGACAGCAACAACAAAATGCTGCAGCGCATCTACGGCACGGCCTTTTTCAAAAAGGAAGACTTGGATCGTTATTTGCGCCTGCTTGAAGAAGCGAAAGAGCGCGACCACCGGAAGCTCGGCAAAGAGCTTGAGCTGTTTACGACATCGCAACAAGTCGGACAAGGCTTGCCGCTATGGCTGCCGAAAGGAGCGACGATCCGCCGCATTATCGAACGGTACATCGTCGACAAAGAAGTGGCGCTCGGATACGATCATGTCTACACACCGGTGCTCGGCAGCGTCGAGCTGTACAAGACATCGGGCCATTGGGACCACTACAAAGAAAACATGTTCCCGCCGATGGAGATGGACAACGAAGAACTTGTGCTTCGTCCGATGAACTGCCCGCACCATATGATGATTTACAAAAGCAAGCTGCACAGCTACCGCGAGCTGCCGATCCGCATCGCCGAGCTCGGCACGATGCACCGCTATGAAATGTCTGGAGCGCTTACCGGCCTGCAGCGCGTCCGCGGCATGACGCTCAACGACGCCCACATTTTCGTGCGCCCGGACCAAATCAAAGACGAGTTCAAGCGCGTCGTCAACTTGATTTTGGAAGTCTATAAGGATTTCGGCATTGAGGAATACTCGTTCCGCTTGTCTTACCGCGATCCGCATGACAAAGAAAAATATTATGATGACGATGAAATGTGGGAAAAAGCGCAACGCATGCTGCGGGAAGCCATGGACGAGCTCGGCCTCGATTACTACGAAGCGGAAGGGGAAGCGGCGTTTTACGGGCCGAAGCTCGATGTGCAAGTGCGCACGGCGCTTGGCAAAGACGAGACGCTCTCGACGGTGCAGCTTGACTTCCTGTTGCCCGAGCGCTTTGATTTGACATACATTGGCGAGGATGGGAAGCCGCATCGTCCGGTCGTCATCCATCGCGGCGTCGTCTCGACGATGGAGCGGTTTGTCGCGTTCCTCATCGAGGAGTATAAAGGCGCGTTTCCGACATGGCTCGCCCCGGTTCAAGTCAAAGTGATCCCCGTGTCGCCGGAGGCGCACCTCGATTACGCGTATGACGTGCAACGGACGCTGAAAGAACGCGGCTTCCGCGTCGAAGTCGACGAGCGCGACGAAAAAATCGGCTATAAAATCCGCGAAGCGCAAATGCAAAAAATCCCGTACATGCTCGTTGTCGGCGATAAAGAAGTGTCTGAGCGAGCGGTCAACGTCCGCCGCTATGGAGAAAAAGAAAGCCGGACGATGGGGCTTGACGAGTTTATGGCCTTGCTCGCTGACGATGTGCGGGAAAAACGGACAAGATTAGGGAAAGCGCAATAAACCGTTGACAGGCGACATAAACGTTCAAGCGCTACAAGGAAGCAACGGTGGCGATGGCCCATGTCATGGGCGGTTTTTCAAAGAAATGGCGGCGTGAACAAGATTTTCTCTTGCCAATTGAATGTTGATCCGCTATAATAAAGGACGTTGTGTTTATCAAGATCCGCTCCTTGACATGCCATCGCCAAGGTGGTATAGTGTATAAAGTGGAATGATTGCTTGTTTGTAACAAAAGCAGAAGCACCCCGCTTCTCACCTGACCGACGCCAAGACGGCTGTTGGTAGGTTGTTACGGTTCGTCAATGCGAGTGTAAGGACGTACTGCGCGGGTGCTTTGTGCATCTGCGCTTTTTTTTGGGCTGGAAGTGGGGCTCTGCTGGCAAACAAGCCAGTCGGAAAAAACCTTGGAGGTGGCTCATTATTAGCAAAGATTTTATTATCAACGAACAAATTCGTGCCCGTGAAGTGCGCTTGATCGACCAAAACGGCGAACAGCTTGGCATCAAGTCGAAGCAGGAGGCGCTTGAGATTGCGGCAAGACGCAACTTGGATCTTGTGCTTGTCGCGCCGAACGCCAAACCGCCCGTTTGCCGCATCATGGACTACGGCAAATTCCGCTTCGAGCAGCAGAAGAAAGAGAAAGAAGCGCGCAAAAAACAAAAAGTGATCAACGTCAAAGAGGTGCGCCTCAGCCCGACGATCGAGGAGCATGACTTCAACACGAAGCTGCGCAATGCGCGCAAGTTTTTGGAAAAAGGCGATAAAGTGAAGGCGACGATCCGCTTTAAAGGTCGGGCGATCACCCATAAAGAAATTGGGCAGCGCGTCCTTGACCGCTTCTCGGAAGCGTGCGCCGACATTGCCGTTGTCGAAACGGCGCCGAAAATGGACGGGCGCAACATGTTTTTAGTGCTCGCACCGAAAAACGACAACAAGTAAGGAGGAACCTGCGATGCCAAAAATGAAAACTCACCGCGGCTCGGCGAAACGGTTCAAAAAAACGGCCAGCGGCAAATTAAAACGCGGTCATGCCTATACGAGCCACTTGTTTGCCAATAAAACGAAAAAACAAAAGCGTCATCTCCGCAAAGCGACGCTTGTCTCGCCTGGAGATTTCAAACGCATCCGCCAAATGCTTGACAACTTGAAATAACGACCGACTATAGGAGGGAACGATTATGCCACGCGTAAAAGGTGGACCAGTGACGCGCAGACGTCGCAAAAAAGTGTTAAAACTCGCAAAAGGCTATTTCGGCGCGAAACACGCATTATATAGAGTCGCGAACCAACAAGTGATGAAATCGCTCATGTATGCGTATCGCGACCGCCGTCAACGGAAGCGCGACTTCCGCAAACTGTGGATTGTCCGCATCAACGCAGCGGCTCGCCAAAATGGCTTGTCCTACAGCCGTTTGATGCACGGCTTGAAGCTGGCCGGCGTGGAAGTGAACCGGAAAATGCTCGCCGACTTGGCGGTGAACGACCAAGCCGCGTTCGCCCAACTCGCCGACTTGGCGAAAGCGAATTTGAATAAATAACAACGATGGCCATCCTTGATCAGGGTGGCCATTTTCTTATCAAGGAAAGGGATCGATATGGTACAATACGGGATAGCGATCAACCTTCTCGCTTTTTTCGTGATGGGGGTCGACAAATACAAGGCGAAGCGCCGCCGCTTTCGCACCGCCGAGCGGACGCTTTGGCTGCTGGCGTGGTTGGGTGGAGCTCTGGGGGCAATGGCGGGCATGTACACGTTTCGCCATAAAACGCGCCATCGGGCTTTTGGCTATGGCTTGCCGCTGTTGGCAGCGGTGGAGCTGTTTCTCTATTGGCGATGGATGAGGTAGAAAGGGGAGGAGAGAGTCAACTACTCCCACTTAGCTAACGCTTGAAGTGGGGGCTTGCAACTCCCCAGAAGTGCAAACGGACTTCGTCCTCCTTCCTTGACTTGGGGTTGCATCAGGGGGCAGGTTGACGACTACCCAACGACGCAGGTCATGCCTGCATCGTTACCGATTCTCTCGGTGTGTCTGTTGGCAGTACTTGGCTTCCACACACAACAGACGGACCTACGCTCGATGTTTTACGGTTACAACGTTTCCTGTAACCAACTCCATACATCGAGTAGCCGTTATTGGAGTGCCTTTATTGAACGGTTTTCTCCACGCCTTTATTATATCATACACAAAAGAAAGGGGGAACGCGCATTCCTCTCCCACTTACTCCCTTTGGTCGTTGAAGTGGGAGTCTCCTGCGCGAAATAGGATGAATTGGCCTTTGCTTTACGATATGCAGCGCATGTTGGATCGGCGCATTGAAACGGAGCATGGCTTGATGGAGGAAGATTTGTTTGCCCGCAAGCAGCTCGCCTTTCTTGTGGAGCTGGGTGAACTCGCGAATGAGACGCGTTGCTTTAAATTTTGGAGCATCAAACCGCCCGCGCCAGCCGAGCGAGTGCTTGAGGAATATGTTGACGGCTTGCATTTTTTATTGTCGCTCGGGCTGGAGTGCGGCTTGTTTTATGAAGAAAACGAAGCTCCGTCGGCGGGACGGCCGCTTGTCGAGCAGTTTCTTGCCGTGTTTCGCGCCGCCGAGCGGTTCGGGGAGACGAGAGCGCGAGGGGAATATGATGCGCTGTTTGCGGAGTATTGGCGGCTTGGCGTGGCGCTCGGTTTTTCTTCCGACGACATCGAGGCGGCGTATCGGCGGAAAAATGAAGTGAACCACAAGCGGCAAAACGAGCGCTATTGATCTTTTTTTCGGGTGGCGAATGATTCATTTTGCCAATCGTCAGCCTTTTCAAGTATAATAAAAAAGTGGACAAAACCGGAAAGGGGTGCCAAGATGGCGAAGTTGGACGAAACGTTGACGATGCTGAAAGCGCTGACCGATGCGAAAGGCGTCCCGGGCAATGAGCGGGAAGCGCGCGATGTGATGAAGACATACATAGCTCCGTATGCGGATGAAGTGACAACGGATGGCCTCGGCAGCTTGATTGCCAAAAAAGAAGGGAAATCGGGCGGGCCGAAAGTGATGATCGCCGGCCATTTGGATGAAGTCGGCTTTATGGTGACGCAAATCGACGACAAAGGATTCATCCGCTTCCAAACGCTTGGCGGATGGTGGAGCCAAGTGATGCTCGCCCAGCGCGTGACGATCGTGACGAAAAAAGGCGACATCACCGGCGTCATCGGTTCGAAGCCGCCGCACATTCTGCCGCCGGAGGCGCGCAAAAAACCGGTGGAAATCAAAGATATGTTCATCGACATCGGCGCGACAAGCCGCGAGGAAGCGATGGAGTGGGGCGTCCGCCCGGGCGATATGATCGTGCCGTATTTTGAATTTACGGTATTGAACAATGAAAAAATGCTGCTCGCGAAAGCATGGGACAACCGGATCGGCTGTGCGGTCGCCATCGATGTGCTCAAGCAGCTGAAAGGCGTCGACCATCCAAACACGGTATACGGCGTCGGCACGGTGCAGGAAGAAGTCGGCTTGCGCGGCGCGCGCACGGCCGCCCAATTCATTCAGCCAGATATCGCGTTTGCTGTTGACGTCGGCATTGCCGGCGACACGCCGGGCGTGTCGGAAAAAGAAGCGATGGGCAAACTCGGCGCCGGCCCGCACATCGTCTTGTACGACGCAACGATGGTGTCGCACCGCGGCTTGCGCGAATTTGTCATCGAAGTGGCGGAAGAGCTCAACATTCCGTACCATTTTGATGCCATGCCAGGCGGCGGTACGGACGCGGGAGCGATTCACTTAACCGGCATCGGCGTTCCGTCGCTCACGATTGCCATCCCGACGCGCTACATCCACTCGCACGCCGCCATTTTGCACCGCGACGACTACGAAAACACGGTCAAGCTGCTTGTTGAGGTGATCAAACGGCTTGACGCCGACAAAGTGAAACAACTGACGTTTGACGAATAAAAACACCGGCCGATTCGGCCGGTGTTCGTCATTGTTTAACCGCCTGCTCGAGTGTTGTGAGCATCATGTCTTTTTGTTGCTCATTGGCATGCGTCCAAATGGCTTCAAAGAGGACACCGAGGCCGGGCAAATATTTTTCCTCGCCTCGTTGGATCGCATCTTCGATCGTATGTTCCAGCTGCTCTTTCGAGTTGTTGGCTACGTTGTGCATAATGGCTTCCCGCAAGTTCAAATCCATTTGTCTCACCTCGTTGGCCGTATTGTACACCGTTATCGTTTGCCAATGGCGGCGGATTTATACATGGAGCGGCTCTCGTATATGGTATAATAGAGGAAAAACTAGACCGAAATGAGTGATGGCGGCGATGGACGAGAAACCGCTCTATGGATTGGAACGAACGGTATTTCGCCAACTGCTCCATCTATTTTCCCGTTATGCTGATGTCATTGAAAAAGTCATTTTGTTCGGCTCAAGAGCACGAGGCGATTACAAGGAAGGATCGGATATCGATTTGGCGATCCAATTTCGAAAACCGGGAGGCCCGCTGTACCTCCTGCAATCGGACTTGGATGAACTTCCGATCATTTATCCGATCGATGTTGTTGATTACAATCAAATTCACAACGAACAGCTAAAAATGAATATTGACCAAGAAGGAAAGACGATTTTTCAAACGAACGAGCACGGGAAGGTGATGGTCACAATGAGCCGGCTGATGGATCGATTTTACGATTTCGAACGGGCGCTCTCCAAACTCCGGCAAAGTGCCGCAAGAGACGCCCAAACGGATGACCTTGTTGTTGATGCGACCATTCAACGCTTTGAATTCACGTACGAACTAGCATGGAAATGGATGAAACTTTATTTGGAGCATCAGGGATACGCTGAAGTGACGAGTCCGAGGAAAACGATTCGCGAGGCGTTTCGGGAAGGGTTGATTCAAGACGGAGAGACATGGCTTCGCATGCTCGAAGACCGCAACCGGACGTCCCATACGTATGATGAAGAAACTGCCATGGACATGTATGAACGCATTCGCACCCCCTATATCCCGCTGTTTGACCGCTTGCTTGACGAAATGAAACAACGGCTTGACTCGGCGACATGAGCGGCCGGCGTGCGGAACGGAACGCGCTTGGCTTTGTGAAGGAACTTGACTTTGGTCGTGAAAGATGACAACGGCACACATTTTGCTATAATCAAAGGAAGAAACTTGATGCATGAGGTGACGACACAATGGAGAAAGCGACATTCGCCGGCGGCTGCTTTTGGTGCATGGTGACGCCGTTTGAGGAGCTCGATGGCATTTACGGCATCGTCTCCGGCTATACAGGGGGACATGTGGAAAATCCGACATACGAGCAAGTGAAAACCGGCACGACCGGCCACTACGAAGCGGTGCAAATCACCTTCGACCCGGACGTCTTTCCGTATGAGCGGCTCTTGGAGCTGTATTGGTGCCAAATCGACCCGACCGATGACGGCGGCCAGTTTCACGACCGCGGGCCGCAATACCGGACGGCGATTTTTTACCATAACGAAAAACAGCGCCAGCTTGCCGAGCAGTCAAAGCGGGCGCTCGAGGAAAGCGGGCGCTTCTCCAAGCCGATCGTGACGAAAATTTTGCCGGCCACCACGTTTTATCCGGCGGAAGAGTACCATCAAAACTATCATAAGAAAAATCCGGAACATTACAAGCAAGATCGAGCCGCCTCGGGGCGTGACGAATTTATCGCCAAACATTGGGGGACGAAGCGGTGAAGCGGATCGAATCGCCGAAAAATGCGCGCGTCAAACAATGGAAAAAGCTGCTGACAAAAAAAGGGCGCGATGAGACCGGATTGTTTTTGCTTGAAGGGTTTCATCTTGTCGAAGAGGCCATAAAAAGCAACGCGCCCCTTGTCGAGCTGATCGTTGATGAGCGGACGGCCGTCCCGCCCGGCTGGAACGTCACAGGTGTCCCGGTTACGATCGTGACCGAAGCGGTGATGAGGGCGATCAGCAGCACGGAGACGCCGCAAGGCATCGCCGCGGTGTGCCGGCAGCTGTCGACCGAGCTTGAAGGCGTGAAGACCGCCTTGCTTATTGACGCCGTGCAAGATCCGGGCAATCTTGGGACGATGATCCGCACCGCCGATGCCGCTGGGATCGATGCCGTCATCCTCGGCGAGGGATGCGCCGACTTGTACAATCCGAAAGTGGTGCGGGCGACGCAAGGGTCGCTGTTTCACCTTCCGGTTGTCAAAGGCGATCTGGCACAATGGATCGCGCGTTTCAAGGAGCAGGGCATTCCGGTGTACGGCACCGCCTTGGAGAACGCCGTCGATTACCGCACCGTTCCACAATCGTCTTCGTTCGCCTTGCTCGTCGGCAATGAAGGAAGCGGCGTCCGACCCGACCTGCTGCGCCTAACGACAGAGAACGTGTACATCCCGATTTACGGCCGCGCCGAGTCGCTGAACGTCGCCGTTGCGGCCGGAATTTTGCTTTATTCCTTGCAGGCGGTGCGGTAAAATTAGAATCGAAAATCAATAGGACAAGGGAGCGGAGACAGATGGATGGCGAACTGCGGGCGTTATTGAACGCTGTGCTCGAGCGTCTTGATGTTCAAGGGGCCTACATCGAACAAATGCGCATGGATATCGTCAAGCTGCAAGGAAGCGTGAAACAACTCGAAGACAAAGTCGATCGCCTTCAAAGTGATGTGGACGCCATGAAAAAAGACATGGACGCCATGAAAAAAGACATGGATGCCATGAAAAAGGACATGTTGGGGGTCAAAAAAGATGTCGCCGCGCTCAAGGAAGGGCAAGTGCGGCAGGAAAAAATTATGGAGCGCCTTGCCATCCGCTCGATTGAACAGGAAGCGGAAATCGATGAGCTGCGCAAAGAAATTTCGGCCTGACCTTGCCTTTGCCCACTCATTTGCGTATAATGAATAGCGACAATTTCCCATACGGACAACAACGATGACGGAGAAAAGTAGCTTGCTGTTCGCCATCCAGGGAGAAAACGCCATAGACTGGGAGCGTTTTTATGGCCGGCGCAAGTGAAGTTCACCTCCTGAGTTGACACCGGGACCATCCCGACGAGGGATGTAAAGGTGTTCCGGCTTTCGGCCGTTATCGCAATGAAGTGAACAGCACGCTTATGCTGTTAACAAGGGTGGTACCGCGAGCAACAACTCGTCCCTTACCGGGGCGGGTTTTTTTTATCATCTTAAACCGAGAAGCCCCCCCGCTTCTACGCGTGAGCGTAAGTGGGAGAGCGTTCAACTGAAATGAGGAGGGATTGATGTGAAAGAACGGCTGTACGAGCTGAAACGCCAGGCGCTCGAACAAATCGGCCAAGCCCGCGACTTAAGAATGCTAAACGACGTGCGCGTCGCCTATTTAGGCAAAAAAGGGCCGATCACCGAAGTGCTGCGCGGCATGGGGGCATTGCCGCCGGAAGAGCGCCCGAAAATCGGCGCGCTTGCCAATGAAGTAAGAGAGGCAATCCAACAGGCGCTGGAAGCGAAACAAGCGAAACTGGAACAGGAGGAAGTGGAGCGGAAGCTGGCTGCCGAGGCGATTGATGTGACGCTGCCGGGCCGGCCTGTGAGTCTTGGCAACCCGCATCCGCTGACGCGTGTCATTGAAGAAATTGAAGACTTGTTTATCGGCATGGGCTATACGGTCGCCGAAGGGCCGGAAGTGGAGACCGACTATTACAACTTTGAGGCGCTCAACTTGCCGAAAGGCCATCCGGCCCGCGATATGCAAGATTCGTTTTACATCACGGAAGAGATTTTGCTTCGCACCCATACGTCGCCGATGCAGGCGCGGACGATGGAAAAGCACCGCGGGCGCGGCCCAGTGAAAATCATTTGCCCGGGCAAAGTGTATCGCCGCGACACCGATGATGCGACGCATTCGCACCAGTTTACGCAAATTGAAGGATTGGTTGTTGACCGGAACATCCGGATGAGCGATTTGAAAGGGACGCTGCGCGAATTTGCCCGCAAGCTGTTCGGGGAAGGGCGCGACATCCGCTTCCGGCCGAGCTTTTTCCCGTTCACGGAACCATCGGTCGAAGTTGATGTGTCCTGCTTCCGCTGCGAAGGGCGGGGCTGCGGCGTCTGCAAAGGCACCGGTTGGATCGAAATTTTAGGAGCCGGCATGGTGCATCCGAACGTGCTTGAGATGGCCGGTTTTGATTCGAAAACGTACACCGGCTTTGCGTTCGGCATGGGGCCGGAGCGGATCGCGATGCTGAAGTATGGCATTGATGACATCCGCCATTTCTATCAAAACGATCTACGTTTCTTGCGGCAATTTTTGCGTGTGTAACAGAAAAAGGAGGAGTTGGGAATGCTCGTTTCTTACCGTTGGCTAGGGGAATACGTCGATTTGACGGGCATCACCGCCAAAGAGCTCGCGGAGCGGATTACGAAAAGCGGCATTGAAGTCGAGCGGGTCGAAGCGCTTGACCGGGGAATGAAAGGAGTCGTCATCGGTCATGTGCTCGAGTGCGAGCCGCACCCGAACGCGGATAAACTGCGGAAATGCCTTGTCGACTTGGGAGAGGACGAACCCGTGCAAATCATTTGCGGCGCCCCGAACGTCGCCAAAGGGCAAAAAGTCGCCGTCGCCAAAGTCGGGGCGGTGCTGCCGGGCAATTTCAAAATCAAACGGGCGAAGCTGCGCGGGGAAGAATCGAACGGTATGATTTGTTCGCTCCAAGAGCTTGGCGTCGAAACGAAAGTCGTGCCGAAAGAATACGCGGACGGCATTTTCGTCTTTCCAAGCGACGCGCCGATCGGCGCCGATGCCATCGAGTGGCTCGGCTTGCATGACGAAGTGCTTGAACTGTCCTTGACGCCCAACCGCGCCGATTGTTTAAGCATGATCGGCGTCGCCTATGAAGTCGCCGCCATTCTCGGCCGCGATGTAAAACTGCCGGAAGCGGCGGTCAAGGAAAACAGCGAACATGTCCATGAATACATTTCCGTGCGCGTTGAGGCGCCGGAAGACAATCCGCTGTACGCCGGGCGGATTGTGAAAAACGTCCGGATCGGCCCGTCGCCTCTTTGGATGCAAGCGCGTTTGATGGCGGCCGGCATTCGCCCGCACAACAACGTCGTCGACATTACGAACTACATTTTGCTTGAGTACGGCCAGCCGCTTCATGCGTTTGACTACGACCGCCTCGGTTCGAAGGAGATTGTCGTCCGCCGTGCAAAAGCGGGCGAAACGATCATCACCCTTGATGATGTCGAGCGGAAGCTGACGGAAGAACATCTCGTCATCACCAACGGCCGCGAGCCGGTCGCCTTAGCCGGCGTGATGGGCGGGGCGAATTCGGAAGTGCGCGACGACACGACGACCGTGTTCATTGAAGCGGCGTACTTTACAAGCCCGGTCATCCGCCAAGCGGTGAAAGACCACGGGCTGCGCAGCGAGGCGAGCACCCGATTTGAAAAAGGGATCGATCCAGCGCGGACGAAAGAAGCGCTCGAGCGCGCCGCGGCGTTGATGTCGGAATACGCCGGCGGCGAGGTCGTCGGCGGCATCGTCGAAGCGAGCGTGTGGCGCCAAGACTCAGTGGTGGTGACGGTCACGCTCGAACGCATCAACGGCGTCCTCGGCACGGCAATGTCGAAAGAGGAAGTGGCCGCGATTCTTTCGAACTTGCAATTTCCGTTTACGGAAGACAACGGAACGTTCACGATCCACGTCCCGTCGCGTCGGCGCGACATTGCAATTGAAGAAGATATCATTGAAGAAGTCGCCCGTTTGTACGGCTACGACCGCCTGCCGGCGACGCTGCCGGTGGCCGAGGCGAAACCGGGCGGACTCACGCCGTACCAGGCGAAGCGCCGCCGCGTCCGCCGCTATTTGGAAGGAGCCGGCTTGTTCCAAGCGATCACGTATTCGTTGACGAGCCCGGACAAAGCGACGCGCTTTGCGCTTGAGACGGCCGAACCGATCCGCTTGGCGCTGCCGATGAGCGAAGAGCGGAGCGTTCTTCGACAAAGCTTGATTCCGCATCTGCTCGAAGCGGCGAGCTACAACCGCGCCCGCCAAGTCGAGAACGTCGCCTTGTACGAAATCGGCTCTGTCTACTTGTCCAAAGGAGAACACGTCCAACCGGCGGAAAACGAGCGGCTTGCCGGCGTTCTCACCGGCTTATGGCACGCCCATTTGTGGCAAGGCGAGAAAAAAGCGGCTGATTTTTACGTCGCCAAAGGCGTTCTTGACGGGTTGTTCGACTTGCTTGGGCTGTCCAAGCGCATCGCGTACCGCCCGGCGAAACGCGCCGATTTGCATCCCGGACGGACGGCGGACATTGTGCTTGACGGCCGGGTCATCGGCTTTGTCGGCCAGCTCCATCCGGCCGTGCAAAAAGAGTACGATTTAAAAGAAACGTACGTCTTCGAGCTCGCCTTGGCCGAGCTGTTGAACGCCGAAAGTGAAGCGATCCGCTACGAGCCGATTCCGCGATTCCCGTCCGTCGTGCGCGACATTGCCTTGGTCGTCGACGAAAACGTCGAAGCTGGCGCCCTCAAGCAAGCGATCGAAGAAGCCGGGAAACCGCTTGTCAAAGACGTCTCCCTCTTTGACGTCTACAAAGGCGACCGCCTGCCGGACGGGAAAAAATCGCTCGCCTTCTCGCTCCGCTACTACGATCCGGAGCGGACGCTCACGGATGAAGAAGTCGCCGCCGTCCACGAGCGGGTGCTCGCCGCGGTCGAGAAACAATTTGGCGCGGTGCTGCGCGGGTAAAACGAAAAGCTGTTCCAAAAAGCGACTCGCTTTTGGAACAGCTTTTTTTGGATGGATGGCATAGAATCGGAGCAAGGAAATAGGATTTGGAAGGTTCCGCTGAATCATCGCCTGATGTCCAAAACATGCATATAGATGCCATTTGAAGCTTTAAGATTCGTCGCTTTTCCTAAGCATTGGATCGACTGCCAAGACGTGATGGAGGCAAGCCTTGGCAGTCGAAAAAATGGACAAGCGGCTTTTCCATTAAGGAGATGGTAAACGTTTTCGTTGCGTCGATACAGATGCGGTTGTGCTGCCCTGTCAGCCGCGTTCGGCGATGATTTGCCCGGTTTGCGACACATCGTATCCGCCAAGCGCTTCGAGTTCGGTGCGGAACGAATCGGAGCGAAGCACGTTCAAGACGGCGGCGATGAGCGGTTCGTTCTCCCGCGTCCGCAGCATGACGACATCATACTGCTCTTTCATCAGCGGAATGAACTCGACGCCGGCCATTCGCGCCACTTTTTCCGTGCCGATGCCGACATCAGCGAGACCCGCCGCCACCGCGGAGGCGACGCTCAAATGGCTTGTCTCCTCACGCTCATAGCCGCGAATAGCGGACGGTGACAGCCCATGCAGGCGCAGCTGTTCATCCAAGAGCACACGCACCCCCGCTCCTTTTTCCCGGTTGACGATCACGACGTCGCTCCTTCCCAAGTCGCTCCACGTTTGGATGCCGCGCGGATTGCCTTTTTGCACGTAAAACCCGATCGGCCTGCGCATCAAGTTCACCATGATGTACGTATGGCCTGTCAACAGCTTTTCAACATAGGGACGGTTGTACTCACCCGTTTGCCCGTCAAACAAATGCACGCTGACGATGTCACATTGCCCTTTGTATAGAGCGATCAATCCGTTGAGGCTGCTCGTATAGGTGCGAAGCGATTGATAAGGGCCGCCTTTCTCGAGATGGGCGCCAAGCAAATCGAGCGCCATATCTTGACCGCTGATGATGATGGGGCGAAAAGCGGTTTCGGTCGGCCGTGAAACGGCGGGGGAAACGGTGCTTGCCTCCCCTTTTTGCCCGGCGATGTACCGCTTGAGATCATCCGCGGTGATCCGCATTTGCCGCCCAACGCGAAAGGCGGGCAGCTTCCCTTTTTTCACTAAATCATACACCGTTAGTTTTGACACCTTTAATAAGGAAGCGATTTCTTCAATCGTGTATGACTGCGGCTCCGGCATCATGCAATCCTCCTTTCTTCCATTGTAGCGCAAAGAAAGGGAGGTGAAAAAATTTTTTCTTTCATAACTATTTATCATTATTTATAATTAGATATCATTACATATAAAAATCTAAATGGAGATAAGGGGGATGTAGATGCGAAAAATGGCATGGCTTGTCGCGGTGGTCTTGTTGTTCGGCTTGTATGGCTGCGACAGCGGTTCGAAAGAGGGGGCTGGGCAAACGAAATCGGCGGACAAAGTGGAGCTCACTATCTCCGCCGCGGCCAGTCTGCAAGAAGCGCTGGAAGAAGCGAAAACGGCGTTTGAACGAAAGCACCCGAACATCCGCATCCAATATAATTTTGGCGCGTCGGGCGCCTTGCAAAAACAAATTTCCGAAGGGGCGCCGGTCGATCTCTTTTTCTCCGCGGCTGCCGAGCCATTTGAGGAACTGAAAAAGGAAGGGCTGATCGATTCCAAACACGAAAAAACCGTGCTCGCCAACGAGCTGGTGCTCATCGTTCCGAAACAAGGAGAAGAGGCGATTCAGTCGCTCGATGACATCACCCGCGCCAAACGAGTGGCGATCGGCATCCCCGAGTCGGTGCCGGCCGGCATGTACGCCAAACAAACGTTGGAGAAGGCGGGGCTGTGGGAGCAGGTGAAAGCGAAGCTTGTTTACGCGAAAGACGTTCGTCAAGTGCTGACGTACGTGGAAACCGGAAACGTCGACGCCGGGTTTGTGTACCGGACGGACGCGCTCGTGTCGGACAAAGTCAAGATCGCCGCCTCCGTGCCAAGCGGCATGCACGACCCGATCGTCTATCCGCTTGGTGTTGTCAAGACGAGCAAACATCTCAAGGAGGCGCGGGAGTTGTATGATTATTTGACGAGCGAACAAGCGCTCCAAATATTCGAACAACACGGGTTCCGACCAAGCCGTTGAATCTGCTTCCCATTGGGAGGGGATATATGGTAAAATAAAGGCGATGCCAATCGAATAGGCGATGGAGTTCGCCATAACCGCCGGCTTCCGGCTGATGACTCCTGCTGCAAATTGAAGCGGCAGGAGTCTGTTCATTTTTGGAAGGAGGGGTCCTTATTGGTCTATCTCGCTGTCGGCATCGCCGGCATGATCGGCACGCTTGTCCGCTATGGCCTCGGTTTGGTTGTTCCGGCCGCCGCCGTCGGCGGCTTTCCGCTCGGGACGCTTTTCATCAACTGGACAGGCTCGTTTTTGCTCAGCTGGTTCACCGTGATGTTCACCCGCCGCCCCGCGTGGCCGCCATGGCTGAAAACAGCCGTAACGACCGGGTTCGTCGGTTCGTATACGACGTTTTCGACGCTTAGCGTTGAATGTGTGGAATTGATGGAACAAGGGCGCTTTGGCATGGCGGCCGTTTATATCGCTGCCAGCCTGTTTGGCGGGTTGCTCGCCTCATGGGCTGGATATGCCGCCGCTCAACCGGAACGGAAGGAAGGGATAGGATAATGTACGCACCGCTGTTTGTGGCGATCGGCGGTTTTTTCGGCGCCATGGCCCGCTATCTCGTCAGCCGCTGGGCGGCTCGGCGTTCGCCGCGTTTTCCGCTCGGGACGCTCATTGTCAACTTGCTTGGGTCCTTCTTGCTCGGCTGGCTCGCCGGAAGCGGCGCCGCCGATGCCGCAAAACTGCTTGTTGGCACGGGCTTTATGGGCGCGTTCACCACGTTTTCGACCTTAAAATGGGAAAGCGTGCAAATGATGCAGCAACGCCAATGGGTGAAGGTTGTCGTTTATTTGGCGGCTACGTATTTGTGTGGCGTGTGGCTCGCGTGGCTTGGCTATCACGTGGGGCGGTGACCGCAGCGCCGAAAAACAAGCATTGTTTCTTAATTAGTTGATTGTGAAAAAGAACGTTCTTGGCTTGCTTTTAGAGGGCTGGTGATTGAATGAAAAATGTGAATCAACAACAGTGTTTTTCAATTTGATAAGCCTTGTAAAATCTGTTTTTCTCTTTGATCAAAAATGACCGATTTGCAGGAATGATTGTTTTTTCATCGCCCTTCTAGGCAATCAGTATGGATGAATGGATAGAAAAATCTTCCCCGCAAACGATTCGTTCGCGGGGAAACGGAGATCGATGAAGGACAACGTTCGAAACACGGATGGCGTTATCTTCTGCTTTTTCCAAACAATAATTGTTCGAGAATGTCATGAATGCGCGTATTTTCATAAATGCCGGTGAATCGCTCCGCTCCCGGGCCCATGGCAGTCAGCGGCACATCGGCGGCGGTGTGGCCTGTTGTCGTCCAGTCGAGGGCGAACGTTTGCGTAGAGCGGGCAATTGGAAACGGACCGTCTTCGCCGGAGATCGTTTTGCCGTCTCCCGACTCATCCGTGCCGCCCGGCGTTTCGATCGTCAAGCCGCCGCATTCATGGTCAGCGAGCACGAGGACGAGCGTATCCCGATGGCGCTTGGCGTACTGTTTCGCTACGGCGACCGCTTCGTCAAGCTGCTGGCCCGCTTTGATCATGAGCGATCCGTTGTTTTCATGGCTCATTTCATCAATGGCTTCTTCTTCGACAACGAGGAAAAAGCCCTTTTTATTTTGCGACAGCACGTCAAGCGCTTTTTTTGTCATATCGGGCAGCGGCACAACGGGATTGTACACATCTCCTTCTCCTTCGGGGCGCTGCTGGAACATTTCTTCGTTGGCAAACAGTCCAAGCAGCTTGCGGCCGGACGCTTGTTTCAGCTCATCGGCGGTGCGGACGTACGTGTAGCCGAGCTGCTTGGCGCGTTCAACCAAGTTTCCTTGCGTGCCTTTGCTTGCTTCTTCCGGATCTTCGGCTGGATGGTCGGGGTAATAGCCAGGATTTCCAGCAGGATACCAGTAATCTTCCCCGCCGCCCAAAATGACATCCACTTTCGTTTGTTCGATGTATTGCTTGGCGATGTCGCTTTGGGCAGAGCGATTGGCGGTGTGGGCGGCAAACGCAGCCGGCGTGGCGTCCGTCACTTGGGCGGTCGTGACAAGCCCTGTTGCCTTGCCGGCTTTTTTTGCTTGTTCCAAAATCGTTTCCACTGGTTTTCCTTGCAGATCAACAGAGATGGCGCCGTTGTACGTTTTCACGCCTGAGGCGATCGCGGTCGCCGCCGCAGCGGAGTCGGTGATGAATGACTTCGAGTCGGCGGAGTTCGTATGGACAAGCCCGCTGTATGGCATATCGTCCATCTCCAATTCTCCAGCGATCCCTTTTGTGGCAAGGCGAATGGTGTTGCGATGCGCTGTGCCCATGCCGTCGCCGACAAAAAGGACGACATTTTTCACCTCAGACGGCTTCGATTGTTTCGCTGGGGCGGCCCATGCATCTTGTTCGGCTTGATGCAGCGCCAGTCCGGCGCTCAGCCCGGCGATGAGCAAAGCCGTGCGGCGTTTCGATTGGAACATCGTTCTCCTCTCCCTTTTCAGATGATTTTGTCATCTTTATCGTACAAGCTGGATGTTAAGTGTTCGTGAATGCCATGTAATCGTTTTGAAAACATTTCCTTATTATTCGAATGGGGCGACAGAATGGGTTCTCTTTTGCCAACATTCCTCGTTGACTTTTTCTTTTTTCCTTGGTATCGTTACTAATAGTTCAACAGTTGAACTAAATGGACAAATGCCGCCGTGCAAGAGAGCATCTGGTTGATTGTGCAATCATGAAACAAACGGAGGTGAATCAATGCCGGGACGAAACATCGATGAGTGGATTGACCGCTATTTGTCCGTGTCGTTTCTCGTGATGAAACGCGGAGCGGCGCTTGTCAAAGGCAGTCTTTGCGAAGAGATGACGCACGATCAATATTATTTGCTTCGCTACATCCGCAGGCGGGGGGCGTGCACGTCAACGGAGCTCGCTGCGATGTTTGGCGTGAACAAAAGCGCGGTGACGGCGATGACAAATCGCCTCGTCGACAAAGGCTGGCTGCGCCGCGACCGTGACGAGAACGACCGGCGCGTCATCGTCTTATCGCTGACGGAGCAGGGGGAAGCATGGGTAGAGGAAATGGACCGCAGCGTCTATCGGCTCGTCGAAGAAGTGATCGCCCGCTTTCCAGAGGAGGAGATCGAAACGTTCATCCGTACGTATGAACGGTTGGCCCGCGTGCTGCAGGAGGTGGAAGAAGCGAAATGAGGGCGATGATCAAAGGAAGATGGTTTGTGCTTGCGGCGTGGATCATCATGGCGGCGGTGCTTGTGATGACCGCGCCGAACATGGGCGAGCTTGTCAGGGAAAAAGGGCAGCTGAGCGTGCCGGACGGCTACTCGTCGTCATTGGCGGCAAAATTGATCAAAGAGGCAAACGGCCAGGAAAACAAACAAAATGAACGATCCGCGGTGCTTGTCTTTTACCAAAAAGGCGGGCTGACGGCGGACGATAAAAAAGAGATTGAACGGGCGGTAAACGCGCTCGAAAAGAAAAAAGAGGAACTTCATGTCACGAACATCGTCTCGCCGTTTGCCAACCGGGAGCTGGAAAAAGAACTCATCTCCAAAGATGGAACGACGATGCTCATTTCCGTCAGCATCGACCCGGCCGGGCGGACGGCGAAGCAATTGACCGACGCCCTGTATAAAGCGGTCGATGGCGTCAAGGTCGAGCATTATTTCACCGGCGGCTGGATGATCGATGAAGATGTCGTGACGAGCTCGCAGGAAGGCGTGAAGAAAACGGAAGGGATCACGGTCGTCTTTATTTTAATTGTGTTGCTCGCCGTGTTCCGCTCGCCGGTGGCGCCGCTCATTCCGCTGCTCGCGGTCGGGGCGACGTATGTCGTCTCGCAGTCGGTCGTTGCGTTTTTAGTAGATAAAGTGAATTTCCCGCTGTCGACGTTCACGCAAACGTTTTTAGTCGCGGTGTTGTTTGGCATTGGGACCGACTATTGCATTTTGTTGCTGAGCCGGTTTAAAGAAGAACTGGCGAAACGCGGCGATCGGGTGGAAGCGATCGTCGCCACGTACCGGACGGCTGGGAAAACGGTGGCCGCAAGCGGCATTGCCGTCATGATCGGCTTTGCGGCGATCGGTTTGTCGACGTTTAAGCTGTACCAATCGGCGGCGGCCGTCGCCGTTGGGGTAGCGGTGCTGCTTTTGGCGCTCGTGACGCTTGTGCCGTTTTTCATGGCCGTGCTTGGCGAGAAGCTGTTTTGGCCGGTGCGGGGGAAGCTCGAGCATGGGCAAAGCCGGCTTTGGCTCGCGGCTGGCCGATTTGCGTTCGCCCGTCCGCTTTTGGCGCTGGCGATTGTTGGGATTGTGACGGTGCCGGTGCTCGCGACATACAACGGCAAGCTGTCGTTTGACTCCATGGAGGAGATCGGCGATCATTATCGTTCGGTCAAAGCGTTTGACATCATTGCCGATCATTTCAATCCGGGAGATGCCATGCCGACGCAGGTGGTGGTAAAAAGCAAAGAGCCACTTGATTCGGAAGAAGGGCTGGCGTTGATAGAGAAAATGAGCCGCGAGATCGAAAAAGTTGATGGCGTGGCAAGCGTCCGCTCGGCGACGCGTCCGACCGGAGAGCCGATTCAGGAGCTGTATGTCACCGAACAAGCGAAACAGCTCAAAGACGGCCTCGGCGCCGGCAAAGAGGGCATTGAGAAAATCGGCGCCGGACTTGAGACGGCAAGCGAAAAATTGTCCTCGTCCGCGCCGCAGCTCAAGCAGGCGTCATCCGGCATCGGCCAGCTCGTCTCTGGAACGGAGCGGCTTGAAGACGGTCTGCGCCAGCTGCAAACCGGTCTCAGTCAAATTGAACAAGGCGTGCGCCGGGGAGCGATGGGCGCCGGTGAGCTGAAAAACGGCTTAGTGACGCTTCGCGACAACGCGAAAAAGCTGCAGGAAGGCGCCACGCAGCTGCTTGACGGCTACAAGCAGACAGAACAAGGGCTGTCGGCGCTAAGCGGCCAGTACCGGCAAATCGAAGCGGGATTAAAAGCTGTCGCCGCTCAGCTCGCCGCCGTGCAAACGATGCTTGCGCAAGTCGAGCAGTCGCATCCGGAACTCACGCAAGACGCGCAATACCAACAAGCGAAAATGACGGTCGCCGCCTTGTCCGAAAAGACGAACCAAATGGCGGACGGCCTCACGCAATTGAACGGGGCGCTTGAGCAGGCGCGCGCCGGTTTGGCGAAAGCCAACGAATCGTTCGCCCAACTCGCGGCTGGTCAAGCGGCGGTCAACGGCGGCTTGGACCGGATCATCGCCGGGCTTTCGGAGCTCGAAGCCGGGTTGACGAAAGCGGCCGACGGCCAGAAACAGGCGGTCGACCAATTGCCGCAATTCTCCCGAGGGCTTGAGCAAGTGAACGGCGGCCAGCGCCAATTGCTTGAGCATTTCTCCGCCCTTGGCGGCCAGCTCGACCAGCTTGTAAACGGCTTGGACCAAAGCGCGTCCGGCCTTCAAAAAGTGGCGGACGGCCTCGGAACGGCGGAAACGTATTTAGCCGATTTGTCATCGGCCCCGGAGAAAGAAATGGCCGGCTGGCACATGCCGAAAGAGGCGCGCGAAAGCAAAGACTTTGCGCAGGCGAAAGACGCGTATATGTCGAAAGACCGCCACATCGTGACGTTCGACGTCGTTTTAAAAGAAAATCCGTATTCAACATCGGCGCTCGGCCGCATCGATGACATTCGCGCCGCGGCCGAACGGGCAGTGAAAGGAACGAAGTGGGAAGACGCGACGATCGCTGTCGGCGGCGTCACCAGCACGTACGCCGATTTGCAGGCGATTTCGAACGCCGACTATCGGCATACCGCGGTGCTTATGCTCATTGGCATCGCCATCGTGTTGGCGGTGCTGCTCCGTTCGCTGATCATGCCGCTTTATTTGATCTTGTCGCTCGTGTTGACATATTACACATCGATGGCCGTCACCGAACTCATTTTCGTCAACGGCCTCGGCTATGCCGGCTTGAACTGGGCGGTGTCGTTCTTCGCCTTTGTGTTGCTGTTGGCGCTTGGCATCGACTACAGCATCTTCCTCATGGATCGGTTCAACGAATACCGCGGCCGGCCGGTGAAGGAAGCGATGCTGTCGGCGATGGGCCATATGGGGACGGTCATCATCTCGGCCGCCGTCATTTTAGGCGGAACGTTCGCCGCGATGTATCCGTCCGGCGTCTTGTCGCTCTTGCAAATCGCGACGATTGTGCTGACGGGGCTTCTCCTTTACGCCCTCGTCGTTCTGCCGCTGTTTGTGCCGGTCATGGTCCGCACGTTCGGCCGCGCGAACTGGTGGCCGTTTCGGCAGCCGGCAAGCGAGACAGCTGGACTGGAACAACAAAAAATCAGTTAAGAAGGCGAGTCAACAAGGGTGTCCTAAGAGACCGGGACACCCTTTCTTGTTCCTGTATGAAGCAGCAAAATGGTCGATAAAAATCAATATGTTGTGTTTGGTTTAAGGGGCATTACCCTCTTGGGTCAGCTCCTTTTTCCTTAGTCCTTTACGCACGCATAAAAAGAAAGCAAGGCGCTCTGTTTGATTCAACAGAAACGTATATTCCACGTGCTCTGTATAGTTGTTTTCCTTGATTCTTTCCCCGTGAATGTGGATCGTATGGCGCATGGAGAAAAGAGTTTTTGTTTGAATATATTGAATGTTATTTATTTTTTTGTTAACATGGTTACAAAATATTGAATGTTGGAGTGATGAAAATGAAGTTGAGGAAAATCGCCGTCCCATTCTCGGTAACGTTAGCTATTTTGATAGCTCCCTTAATGGTGCGCGCCTATGTTTTAGAACCTTACTATTGGAAGGATGGAGTAAGCGGCCTCACGTATAAATGGGGAAGCAATCTTCAAACGTCCGGCACGGTGATTCGGACGGCTTTTGAAAATGCCCTCTCCGATTGGAATGGAACGCCAACCCCTGTTTGGTTTTCCTACAGCAGCCGTTCTTCCAACACGCTCAACTCCTACTATGTTTCCGATTCTTCCGAATATGGTGTTTGCAACATCACGTATTCAGGCAGTGAGATACTCCATTTTACAGCTATGGTTAACGCAGGGAATATTAATATCGGAAAAAGCAACGTGGCTCGAAGTGCAGCCGGGCATGAATTAGGGCACGGAATTGGATTGGATCATTCGACAGCGATAGCGATCATGAATTCGAATCGTGATCGGACGCGCATCTATACTCCACAGCAGGATGACATTAATGGCGTAAATGCAAGATATTAATGGGTTCATCTATCCAAGGGGAGGAAAAAGAGGATGAAAAAAATGGTGCTGTTCGCCGTGACGATTGGTGTTATATTTGTGGGCGGAGCCGTCTATTTCATAAAGGATGAAGGGAATATCCATAAACAAATAGGGACTGCCAAAGTAACTCGGCATATCCATACCATCAGTCATTCTGATCGTCCAAAATATACAAATATAAAGGATTTGAGCAAGGCGTCTGACTGCATCTTTATTGGAATCGTCGAAGGAGTGGCTGGTACGCGAAATCTTGCGCGTAATCCGAACGATCCAGCACAAGAAGATCCGAATATTTATATCGAAGGAGTCGACTATGATGTAAAAGTGATTGAAGTTTTAAAAGGACACGCAAATGCTCATGTTCTTGTCACTGAGCAAAAGCAAATGCGGTTAGACAAAGATGGGCCCATGGTTCAAGATGAGCATTACATCGGTTTGGCATCCGGACAAACCTATATCTTTTTTGTCAAAAAATCGAATTTGACCGGCCGTTATTACAGTGTTGGAGATCCGTTTTTCTTTGTCCTTGAGAACAACCAAGTGGTGCTAAAGACGAAAGAAAAGGATTTGCTGGAGATTTATAAACCTGAAGAAGTAAAGGCGTTCAAAGCGAGAGTGAAAGCAGCAGTGGAGGAATGATGTTTTCGTTTCCTCCACTTATTTTTATCAAGAGCGATTCGATTTCACAAGCATATTTTTTCCGCTTTTGCCCAATGTAAAGTATGATGAATGGTAGAGAACATGCTAAAACCTAAAGGAGGAATGCGGGCATGACGAAACGAGTGCTCATGGTGGTGACGAACCATACGACGATCACCGACGACCATAAAACCGGGCTTTGGCTTGAGGAGTTTGCCGTACCGTATTTGGTATTTAAAGAAAAAGGGTATGACGTGAAAGTGGCGAGCATTCAAGGCGGCGAGGTGCCGCTTGACCCGCGCAGCATCAATGAAAAAGACCCGTCTTGGGCGGAGGCGGAAGCAGTGCTGAAGAACACAACACGTTTAAGCAAGGACGATGCACACGGGTTTGACGCCATTTTCCTTCCCGGTGGACACGGGACGATGTTCGATTTTCCCGACAATGAAACGCTGCAATACGTCTTGCAGCAGTTTGCCGAAGACGGGCGCATCATCGCCGCTGTCTGCCACGGTCCGTCAGGGCTGGTGAACGCCACATACAAAGACGGCACGCCGATTGTGAAAGGAAAAACGGTCACGTCATTTACGGATGAAGAAGAGCGTGAAGTCGGGCTTGATGTGCATATGCCGTTTTTGCTCGAGTCGACGCTGCGCCTGCGCGGTGCAAATTTCGTCCACGGCGAGAAATGGACCGATTTCTCGGTGCGCGACGGTAACTTGATCACCGGGCAAAATCCGCAATCAAGCCGAAGCACGGCGGAAAAAGTCGTCGCCGCGCTGGAAGAGCAGGCGTGAGCGATAAAGGCTGAATGTGCGGCAAAGGGGTGTCCCAAGAGAACGGGGCACCCTTTCTTCATCAGGCATTCGTGAAAAAACAGAACGTGTACGTATCCATGACCGATATGAAGCCGTATCGTGGGCGTTCTAT